>JAERTK010000283.1 GCA_016844935.1 Desulfobacteraceae bacterium
ATCTTCTTTACCGCGTAAACTTGAAACAGGGCGGTCCGGGTTATGTCTATCTGCTTTTTGAGCATAAAAGCTTTTCCGATCCCCTGACAGGTTTTCAGGTTTTACGCTATATGGTACGGATTTGGGAACGCCTCTCGAAGCGAGGACAGTCAAAACCCTTTCCGCCTATTGTGCCGCTGGTTGTGTATCATGGCAGGAAGCACTGGAAGGCGGGCCTGGCTTTTGAAGAACTGTTCCAGCTACCGGAAGCTTTTCTGAAAATGGTCCCCAAATTCCAGTTTCTGCTATGCGATTTAAGCCGCTACAGCGACGAACAAATCAAAGGTGCTGTTTCACTTCGCGTTTCGCTACTGTTGCTCAAATACATTTTCATGGAGGATTTTCCAAAGAAATTTCCGGAAATCCTCCGTTTGCTCAGCGGACTTTCCGGTAAAGGAAGCGGGCTTGAGTACTTAGAAACCATACTGAGATATGTTGCTTCAGGGACGGATACCATCACGCCTGAGGAGATGGGCCGAAACATCAACCAGATTTTTGAAGAGCAGGGAGGTGACATCATGGCCACTTTGGCGGAACAATGGATAGAACAGGGAATTCAGCAGGGAATTCAGCAGGGAATTCAGCAGGGAATTCAGCAGGGAATTCAGCAGGGGATGCAAAAGGGACATCATCAGGGAATGCTCGAGGACAGTCGGGAGATGCTTTATGAAGCGATTTCATCGAGATTCGGAGCAGTTCCTGAAGATATTTCCAAGAAGATAAAAAAAATTGAAAACCGCGAAATCCTTCGCAATTTGCTCCGAAAGGCAATTCTGTCTGAGAATCTGGATGCGTTTCGTGAAACCCTGTTCCGTATGACGGAGAACGGAGGACGGAGGACAGAAGGCGGATGACGGAGGACGGATGACGGAAGGCTGAGGGCGGAAGGCAGAGGGCGGAGGACGGTTTATCCTTTTTCTTTTTTTGCGTCTGTGTAGCTTCTGCAGAATGGACCGGGATTGGCCATCATCTTTCCCAACATACGCCCTATCTGCTTGCACTGATTCATCAGACCCGCATGCTCCTCTTCAGAAACGTATTTACACGCCAAAGCGTATCCGATCACGGGGTGAATTAATAAAAATTTCATAGCAGGTCATTTTTTTCGGGACAAATTTGGCAGTTTCGTGTATGTGTCAATGGGAAGGACCCCTTGAACAGGAAACCCAATGCCCGAACCCCGAAAAGACAGAGTAACACAGACTGAAAAAAAAGAGTGGGCTTTCCCCTTTTCAGAGCAGGATTGGTTAGCCACCCCCGAAGCTGTGCGAAACTTTCTGCTCTCTTTGGTTGCTTCACAAGCCGCCCTTGAAAAACGAATTGAAGAACTTGAAAAAAAGCTGAACAAAAATTCTTCCAATTCGAGTAAGCCGCCCTCATCAGATGACCCTTATAAGGAAAAGCCAAAGAAAAATAAGAAAACCATAAAAAAGAAGAAGCGGCGAAAAGGGTATCAACAAAAAATGCTGGAACCCACAGAAGTCAAAAACCTCAAACCCGAAGCCTGCATTTGTGGAAATACGAAGTTTGATACCACGGCTCCTTATTATACCCATCAAGTCATTGAACTGCCCGAAATCCAAATGGAGATTACTCATTTTGTTCTCCATAAGGGCGAGTGTCCCTGCTGTGGAAAGGTGAACAAAGCGGTGATTCCACAGGAACACCGGACGGGTTTCGGCCCGAGGCTTTCCGCAATGATTGCCCAGATGGCAGGCAATATGGGAGACAGTCGCAGTATTATTCAAGATTTCTGTTCCTCAGTACTGGACTTTCATATCAGCCTGGGAGCTATCCAGAAAGTTATCGACCGGGTGTCAAAAGCCATCAAACCGCATTATGAAACCATCGGCGAAGAGGCAAGAGAAGCCTCTGTCAATTATATCGATGAAACGTCACATCGCAAAAACGGGAAGTTGGAATGGCTCTGGGTGATGGCCAATGCGACAGTTGCCTTCTTCATGATCCATCCGAAACGATCTAAAAAAGCTTTTGAAGCGCTCATAGAGGACTGGATGGGCATCCTGGTCAGTGACGGCTACGGAGTCTATCAAAAATGGGCGGGAGAAAGGCAGACCCGCCTCGCCCACCTCATTAGAAAGGCCACAGAGCTCTCTGAAAGCAAGGACCCGGATATCGCCAAATGCGGAAAATGGTCTAAAGCGGAGCTGCAGCGCCTTTGCCATATGGCGCACTCACCACCTACTGTAGGTCAGTGGAATACATTTTATGCTCGACTCATCCGGCTGATCTCCATCTATGAAGACCGCAAGGATGATGCGGGGAGGTTTGCCCGAAGGCTTCTGCGAGAAATCGAATCCTTATGGACGTTTCTTGCCGAAGAGGGTGTGGATCCGACCAATAACCATGCTGAGCGAATGTTGAGGTTCGCAGTTCTATGGCGAAAAAGAAGCTATGGCACACGCAGCGAAAAAGGCGATCGATGGGTAGAGCGCATTTTGTCTGTCAGGCAAACCTGCCGCATAAGATCCAAAAAGACCTTCCCGGTTTTGGTTGATGCCATGAATGCATATTTCAAAGAACAAACGCCAGACTTGGCGTGGATATCCCAGGTGTAAACGTACCCCGTGATCGGTTACGCCAAAGCAGTATCGAACCAGTGCCGCGTCTCAGCCAATTCGCCATCAGAATCCGAAAGTTTACTCAAAAAATGTGCTTCATACCTCCTCTTTTGCCAGGCTTCCGCCAGGTTAGCACCGATAGAGCGGGAAGAACGAC
>JAERTK010000284.1 GCA_016844935.1 Desulfobacteraceae bacterium
GGTTAGATGAATATTGGCTTCATGGGGGTGGCAGGAGAGGCAGGCGGCATTGGTCATGTGCCGGATCTCCCGGTGGGTCTCTTCATCGATGGCATCAGCACGGTAAGGGCCGTATTTTCCGAAGGATTCGGGCTTCAAAACAATTTTTGCCACAAGTCCAAAGATCGCAAAAACCACGAGGCCCAGAACAATACGCTTGATGTGGGAATTGTAATTTGATTTCACTTTGCGGTCTCCGTAATACCCGGGATATTGACAGGGGCCGGATGAGTGACCACTGATCACCGACGGTTATTTCCACCAGAGCCACCCAGTTGAACCAACAGCTTTCTAAGGGGTCCATCCGGGCTTGTGAATGAGCCACTATTTGTTGCGGATTTGAATGGCGCCGTCAAGTAACAAAAATGTAAAAAATGTTACAAGCCTATTGGGAGATGTCTGGTTTAAACTGTCTGGAATTTGTACCCGACGCCCGCCACGGTTACGATATATTCAGGATTTTCAACATCGGGTTCTATCTTCTTTCTGAGGCGCTGCACATGAACATCCAATGCTCTGCTGTGCTGGTAGAGTTTTGAATCGCGCCAGATCTGATTTGCGATGAATTCTCTGGAAAGCACTTCATCGGGATAAGACACAAAAAGTTCCAATAATTCGAATTCGGTCTTGGTCAGTTTGATCTCTTCACCCCCCACAGAGACCTTTCTGGTTTTGAAATCCATGAAAAGATCTTTTATTTCGCAATGATGCTTCACCAGATCTCTTTCAACCCGCTTAAGGATGGCTTTGATCCTGGCCGAAAGTTCAAGGAAATTGAAGGGCTTGATCATGTAATCATCTGCCCCGCACTCGAGGCCGAGGACCGTGTCCGACACGCCGTCCCGTGCTGTCAGCATGATGATGGGGGAATCGAGTTCTCTTCTGATGATCTGGCAGGCCTTGATACCATCAATATCAGGAAGGCCCAGATCGAGTATGATCAGGTCGGGGCGATGTTTCTTTGCCATATTTACCCCGTTCCGGCCGTCAAAGGCGGACAATACCTCATATCCGTCCAATTCAAGATTTCCTTTGAGGGTTTGAACAATATCCTGGTCGTCATCGACAATAAGAATGGTCGCTCTGGTAATATTTTGTGCGTGTGCCATGACAAATTCCGTCCTGTATCCGATTGAAACTGTAAATCTGACATCCCCGGGCCTTAAGCGCAAGGCCTTTTTTATTTGTTATAGATCTGTTACAATTTTAACAACACTTACATTACCAAGAGGCAACAAGATGAAAAAACATAAATTCTCGCTTCAATGGAAATTTCTTCTGGTGATCACGTTGATTGTTCTCCCGACCCTCGGGGCGATTTTCATGTGGGAAGGCATTCGGCAGGAAAACAGGGCCATGGGCCAGATGGTAAATCAGGCGACGATCTTGTCTAAAATGGTCGTCCTGGTCCGCCAGTGGGTCTCCGACTGCGGCGGCGTAATGGTGAACGAAAAAAGTGAGGGCGCCAAGAGTGGCCCCTGGTTTGTGGATGACAGGATGGAAACATCCAGAGGGAGCTTTCGACGGTTTACCCCCGCAATGGTGACGAAGAAATTGTCCGAGTATTCAATGCGTGAAGACCTCTACAGCTTTCGTCTTGCAAGCCTGCATCCGCTTAATCCTGAGAACAAGCCGGACGATTTTGAAAAAGAGGCTTTGACCAACTTCAGGAAGGGGTCCGCGACCCATGCGTTCAAACTCGGGCAACGGGGCGAAAATCAATTTTGCCAATATGTGGTTCCGCTCTACCTGGAAAAAGGGTGCCTGAAATGCCATGCGGATCGGGATATACCCAAAAGCGGTGTCAGGGGCGGTCTGAGTGTGATTTTACCCCTTGATAAGATGATGTTCACCATGAAAAAAGATCATCTGCAATTGGCGATGCTGGGGGTTGGCCTGATTTTCCTGATGATCTCCACTCTGTTTTTTCTACTTCGCAGATTGGTGATCAGGCCCATGAGGCAATTTGAGGAGATGGCAAAAGAGATCGGTGGGGGGAATCTGGACGCCCGCGTGAAAGTTTCCACAGGGGATGAATTTGAGGCCCTGGCTCTGGCCTTCAACGCCATGGCGGAGAGGATTTCCAAGGGACGCGATGATCTCGAAGAAAAGATCCAGCTGGCGACGGAAGAACTTTCAGATGCCAACAAGGGGTTGCAAACCCTGGATGAGCTGAAATCCGACTTTTTGGCCAACATGTCCCACGAACTACGCACCCCGTTGACGGTTATCCGGGGAGGGATAGACTACCTTACCCGTACCATCAAAGGAGCCGAAAATCGAAACTACCTGGCTATAATCGACAAGAACCTCGCCCGTCTCATCCATCTGGTGTACGAAATTTTTGATTTTACCAGGATCGAGGCGAAAAGTGCGGACTGGTCTTTCGAGAGGGAAAACATTTCAGGTTTGGTTCGGGAGGTAACGGAGATATTGAGCCCATTGGCCACGGAAAAGCGCGTGTCAATGGTTTGCAAATGTTCAGGCCATATCCATGTGCGGATGGACTTGGAACGTATCGAACAGGTGCTGGTGAATTTGATTGAAAATGCCATCAAATTTTCGGATGAAGGGATGGAAATAGAGATAGACGTGACGGTGGATCACCATAATGTTCTGGTGGCCGTTATGGACCGTGGGGTGGGCATTTCCGAAGAAAATCTTAAGGTTATTTTTGAGAAGTTTCAAACCCTCCCTTCATGGGGAGGGAGGGGCAAGCGTGAAGGCGCCGGTTTGGGTCTCGCCATCTGTAAGGGAATCATCGAGGCGCATGGCGGCAAAATATGGGCTGACACCAGGAAAGATGGGGGTGGTGCCTTCTTTTTTACCCTTCCGAATCAACGATCGATCGCCTGATCCGCTTCCGCCATTTGAACGGCGCCAAAGTCCCCGTCGATGGTGATGCGCGCGTTTTCCGGTATTTTCCGGGTGGCCTGTCGCACTCCCACCACGGCGGGGATCCCCAGTTCGCGGGCCACAATAGAGCAGTGGTTCAGTATCCCCCCTTCTTCAACGACAATTCCGCTGATGATCCTGAGGACCGGGGTCCATCCCGGATCGGTGTTTCTGGCCACCAGGATATCCCCTTTCTGAATAGCGTGCCGGGTCGGATCATCCACGATCCGCGCCCTCCCCGTTGCCCTGCCGGGGCTGGTCCCGGTGCCTCTGAAAATTTTTCCGTTTGTTGGCAATTCGTCCATGGGTCTGCCGTCAATATAAAACGTGTATACCTCTGATTGCTTAAGAAATTCATCCCGCCGTTCGCCGGCCAACCCCTTTGCCTTTTCAATGCCGATTCCGCCGTCCACCACCTGTTTCAGTTCAAATTGGGTTAGAAACAGCACATCTTCGCCCAGACCGCTGTGTTTTCCCAACGTCATTGCGGATTGCCTCACCCGGTAGAGGATCCTGTCCAGGAAAAACCTCAAATCTTCTCTCAGATTCAAAAAACTGCAGGTGAACTTCAGGAGCGGTGGAAGTACGAGACGAAGGCGCCATGAAAGCTTCCGCCGTATCATTGCCACGGGATCCATTGATTTTCCGGGTTTCGCCACACTGCTGCCGGGTGAACCCTTTAAAAGGGCTGCCACCATCCCCAGTACTTCTCCCGGCGCTTCACCCCATCGTTTCACATAAAGGGTTCTGTGGCGGGATCGGCACCCGTATGCGGAGAGGAAAATGTCGAGCTTCCCCTGAAGGGAAGGGGGGAGCGCCCCGACAAGTTGTTCGGGAGGCTCATTCAAGAACCGCTTGAGAACCGCTTCATCATTTCTGACGTTCTCCGCCAGCTGTGTCACCTCATGTTCGATTTGGGTAGTAATATTGTTTGTGTCCGCACCGAGAAGGTGAAGGAAATCCGAGTAGGCCAACCCTCCCAGGTCTTTAACGATCCATCTCAACGCCCATGTAAAAACCGTGGCGTAAAGGTACGGCCACTGGTTTTTTTCCTGGAGAAGCGCCAGGCATTCGAGGGATTCATCGGTTTTCCGCAATGCCTGTTTAGCCGTTTTTTGGGGTAACCGTTCAATTCCATGGAGATGTTTTTGCCGCTTTTTCAGACCCATGCGGGAGAGATATTGACAGAACAGGGGGTTCCCCTGCGGCTGCAGGATGTTCAGGCATGTGGCGCGAATCGCCAGCGAAAACAGTTTTGTGAGGGATGGTGGGGGTACGGAATCAATTTCAAATCCCGGTGGAAACAGGCTTCGAAGTTCACTGATACGGAATTTGTCGGGGACCAGGGTCAGAATCTGTTTCAGGCCTTCACAGTTGACATAAAGAAATCCGTTGATGACGGTCAAACTGGGCTTAACGGTTGGAAGCTTCAGGAATGCAGCGTTTTTTGAGAGGTCGAACCGGGGTGTATTTCGGGTCATGGTATCCGCCAGTAAAGGCGTCAGGCGATCCGCCCAAAGATCCTCGGCAATTTTTCGCGTCCAGGTTCCGGGAGGTGCATTCTTATCCACCTCACTTATGGTGGTGATGGGGCGAGACTGGAGAAGCCATAACGCGTCGTTGCCATCAATGGCCCATTCAATATCCTGGGGTTTCCCCTGGGAATTCAGTTCGGCTTTCCTGGCCAACTGAGCGATTTCCCGCCAGCTTAAAGTCTCCAGGATCGCATGGTCTGATGTGCCCTTTTTCAACACGGTTTTGTCTTTCACGATCCGGTTGTTTTGGACAAACACGCGATAAGGGGTGACATGGCCGCTCACAAGCTTTTCACCCAGACCGGGTACGCCCTCGATGACCACTTCGTTCCTGGACGGGTAAATGGGGTTTCGGCTGAACGCGACGCCGGCAGCTTTGGCATGGACCATTCTTTGAATTATGACAGACATGAGCGGTGCTTCCCGGATTCCCTGGTCATCAAGATAGCCTAAGACCCGTTGTGATGCCGCACTCTTCCAGCATTTTTCAACCTTATCCTTTAAATCCTCCTCATCCCGTATATCGAGATAGGTGTCGTACTGGCCGGCAAAGCTTTTGTCCCCCAGGTCTTCCAGTGTTGATGATGAGCGCACCGAGACACCTTTAGAAAGGGGCATCTTTCTGGTTATATCCCTGATTTCCCCTTGAAGACCTTCGGGCCAGTCCCTGTTCCGGCGGAAAAAATCGTTGGCGTCAACCCTGATGGCGAAAGCGTTAGGAACAGCAAACCCTGAGCGTATTGCCCGTGCCAGAGACGCAAATTTATGTCCCACCACGCTGGGATCTGCGGCCATGCTATCGTCGAAATGGACCAGATATTTCATCCTTTATCGCTTCCTTATCCTCGAAAACCTCGCTCAACTTAGCGGCGAGATAATTTTTAAACAGGCGGTTCGGGGATCAAAACAGCTCATAAATAAAATTTATTAGTACCATAAGAAAAAAGGATTTGACAGTTTTCATGAAATCAGGGACCATTCTCAGCGCACTGTTGAATACTTTCCATTTGACAAATGTTTGAATTGACCGATTTCCCCGTGTTATTTTTTATTTTTTGTTCCGAACCCGCCTAACCAATTTTGATGGCTTGTTGAACCTTTAACGATTCAGGTGTTTTTTGGGTTGGCTTTGTTTGATTCATTTAACCTCAAATCTTATAACTAGGGAGGAGCAAAATGGCAGACGAAAAAGCAGCAAGGTTTCCAGATCCGCACGAATATCAGGTTCCCCCGGAGCTTGAAGGATGGGAAGAGATGTACCCCTCGCACCATCTGTTTTCCAAAGAAAGAGCCGATTGGGAAAAACAGCAATTCTGGTATATGGACAAGATTCATGCGCCGGAGCCCATGCCGCCATTGGATATGCTTTTTCAAGAAGCGTGGCAGATCGCTCTTTCCCAGTACACTACGAGAGTCTTCTGTATTCCTCCAGCCCAGGGAATTGCACAGCGGATGGTTGGGTGCTACATGTATATCTGCGCAGTCGCCCCCCCGCCCGATGAGATTATCGGAGAAAAGGCCGCCCTTTTTGAGAAAAGAGTATTTTACGTATTTGAGCATTACAATGAGTTGTGGGACAAGTGGTTGACGAAATTCAAGGCCTTGGGACAGGAGATGAAAGATCTTAAAATTCCTGAGGAAATGCCGAAGTATGTCCCGGAAGACCAGGTGCTCCCGGCGCCCAAGGGCTATTATGTTTCCTATGATTTGATTGAGTCGTTCGACAAACTTGTCCACCAGATGTTCAAGGGGTGGCAGTACCATTTTGAAATGTTGAACCTGACCTATCTTGCTTATCTCATGTTTGGGGACGTTTCCCGAAAGCTCTTTCCGGGAATCAGTGAAAGCGCCATTGGAAAGATGGTGGCAGGAGCGTATGTATCCATGTTCCGGCCTGAAGAGGAGCTGTGCCAGTTGTCCAGGCTGGGTTTCTCCCTGAGGGGCGTGGCCGATATCTTGAAAAAAGGGACAACGGCTGCGGAGAAAATGGCCGAACTTGAAAAGACACCCGATGGGAAGCAGTGGCTTGAGGCCCTTGATAAGGCCAAAGACCCGTGGTTTTCTGTATCCTGCGGGAGCGGCTGGTTCCATTATGAGGGAAGCTGGATCAACAATCTGGATATTCCGTTCAGTTATATCAAGAGTTATGTGGAACGGCTGGAAAACGGCGAGACCATCGAACGGTCACTGGACAAAGTGGAAAAGGAAAGGGATGAAACCGTTGCCGAATACCGTAAACTGATTGCCACTGATGAAGACAGAGAGGCCTTTGACGGCGCCTACAACACCGTCAGAACCATTTATAAGTATGCGGAAGACCATCTGTTCTGGGTGGAGCACTGGTTCCATACCATATGGTTTTCCAAAATACGGGAGTTTGGCACCCTGCTGGTGGACAACGGGATGATCAATGAACCGGACGACATATTCATGTTCAACCGTTACGAGATTCCTGAAATGCTGACGGAGGTCTCCACCGCCTGGGCCCTGGGTGTGGGGATTCCCGTGCGGGGGGACTACTACAAGGCCAAAGCTGAGAAGCGAAGAAATATTCTCAAAGCAGCCGCCGAATGGAATCCCTCACCGGCGCTGGGGGTTCCACCCGAAGAAGTGGCCGAACCGTTTACCATCATGTTGTGGGGTATCACCACCGACAAGGTCAAGGAATGGCTCAAAGGGATGGGTCAGGGCGAGGTCAGTGCGGAAGGTGTTTCCGAACTGAAAGGATTCGCCTCTTCAGCGGGCGTTATTGAAGGGAAGGCAAGAGTTCTTAAACTGCTCAAAGATGTCATGGAGCTGGAGCCGGGAGATATTCTGGTTTGCCCCACCACCAATCCTTCGTGGGCCCCGGTTTTCACCAAGATCAAGGCAGCGGTGACCGACATCGGCGGACTCACCAGCCATGCAGCCATTGTGTGCAGGGAATATGGGGTTCCGTCCGTTACCGGGACCGGAATTGCCACATCGGTCATCAAGACCGGCGATACGATCCGGGTTGATGGTGATACGGGTGTGGTCACCATCATAGAGAAAGCTGGATAAGCGATAATACCTTATTCCCCCTAACCC
>JAERTK010000285.1 GCA_016844935.1 Desulfobacteraceae bacterium
GGGAATCAAACTCCGTTTTGAAAGTAGTCAGGGCATGGATTCTTTCGAGCTTATGGTGTTCGGCAGAATCCAGGTATTCTTCGATTATGGTATTGAGGTTCAAGACTTCCTTGCCGCTAGCCACCCCCCTGGCGATGGTCAACAGGTCCTCCACAACATCGGCGGCCCGCATTCCGGACTCCTGTATTGTCTTTATGGGCTCCCTGAGCGGGCTGTCTTTCGGCAGATCCATCAGGAGCAGTTCAGGGTAGCTTACAATGCCTGACAGAATGTTGTTCAGATCGTGGGCAATACCCCCCGCCATAAGCCCCATGGCCTCCATTTTTTGAGCACGGTGGAGCTTGGTTTCCAGTTCTTTCTTTTCTTCTTCTGCCTGGACACGTTCGGTAATATCTTCTCCAGAACTCAAGATTCCAACGATTTCACCCTCTGGATTTCGAAGGACAGAGTTATGCCAAGCGATAATGCGCTCTTTCCCATCTTTTGTAAGGACCGGGTTTTCATAATATTCAACAGGCTCAACTTCACCCCTGATCAATTGATGGTAAACATCCAAAACATCTTTCTTAAATCTATCCGGCAGGCAGGTTCTAAACCAGTTTTTTCCAAAGAGTTCTTCCCGGTGATAACCAAGGATTTCCAAACCCCGTTGGTTGATGAGTGCTATATTGCCTTCATCGTCGAGCGCAACGAATAAAACCCCGGCCATCTCAAGGTATTGCTGTGCCCTTTTTTCACTCTCCCGGAGCGCTTTTTCCGCCCCCAGTTTTTCGACTGCATTCTTTCTGAAAACCTCCACAGCCCTCGCCATGGATCCGATTTCGTCTTTGCGATTGAGATCTCCCACCGCTATTGAAAGGTTTCCTTCCGCAAGTTGTCCCATGGCAGCTGTTATGGAACCTACGGGACGGGAAATAAATCTCCTTCCAATCCATATGGTACCGAGTATGGCCATGAATGCCGTGAGGACTCCAATAACAATGATGGTTGTCCTCACCGTTTCCATTGTTTCTCTGGAAACGTTTTCAGCGTGGGCGATCTTTTCTTTTTGGTAATCAAGAAATCCAGTAAGCAGGTTCTTGAAATCAACAAAGGGCACAGAGGCTGAGCGTACCAGGAGAATGCCGAATGACGGGTTCTTAAGAACAGCGGCAGTGGCCTGCAGGGTTTTTTGCCGGAAAGATTCCATGGGAACGCGCATCTGTTTTAGAATTTCTTTCTCTTTTTCATCCAGCCGCCATTTGCCTAAAATTTGACCATATATGACGCGCAGATCATTCAGCCCCTGCTCAAGATGTTCATGGATCGGCGCGGTTTCCTGTTCGGAAAGTTTCATATATCGCAGAACCGAGATGCGGAACAGGTCAGACTGGACTCGCTCGCTCAGAGCGATAAACTCGTTGACCAGGGTCATTCTCTGGAGAGAAAGCTCATTGGCCTGACTGAGAACCGATTGCTGCTTGTTCAGTCCGTGAATGCTGAATATCATTACGACTCCGAGTGCTACCGCCATAACGATGGGCGGAACAAGGATTTTGTAGCTTATGGACGTGTCACGTAAGAGATGCATCCTGACATTCTCCCTCATTTTTCCCATTCAAGAACACAAATAACGTCTTTATCGGTCAACATGCCGCACCATGCCCGCATGGGCCCCACTTCATGGGTCTTGGGGTGAGGCCAGACACCTTTGGACTTCAAAATACCATCCCCCTCGCCTTTGGCGGCGCTCAAAAATTGCGGCAGCAGTTCTTTGCCTTCAAGATCAAGGATTCCATTGATGTCCGCGCCCGTTTTCATCTGCTTTGAATTATCAAGAAAAACATCTCCTTTTCCGGTAACGCCAATAACATGAAGCCCGGACCCTTTAAGATCTAGAAATCCCTGATCCGGGTCCTCAAGGGTTTCAAGGGCCTGATAAAGGCCCCGCTCCTTGATGAGATCAATGGCGCGCACCCCGGTCTTTTTGAGTGGGGGACTTTTATTTTCAAGGGTTGGGGTCGAAGCATATTTTATGACCGGCGGGTCTTCCCAGTAAACTTCATCCAGCGGGGAGTGCATCCCCCAGATGGAAACAGGCGGGTTTCCCAGGCCCTTATTATAAATCGTGTGAAGGGGAAGGAGGTTGATCCACACAACCGGAACCTCCTCGGTTACGATTTTCTGGAATTCACTGTAAAGTGCTTTTCGCTTTTCTACATCTATTTCAGTGGCAGCCTTTTCAAGAAGCTCGTCCACCCTTGAATTACGATAATTCTGGGTATTTGACCAGACCACACCTTTTCTGATGTTATTTGACAAATATGTACGGTGAACCCCGATAGCAGGGTCTCCCCAGTTGTAAGGACAATCCATGGTCATATCAAAGTCCCAGTTCCCGATGCGTTTCATCCATTCACCCATGTTTTTGGGTTTTCGAACCTGAACATCGATGCCTATTTTTGAAAGCTGGCGTTTGATATATAAGGCCACATCCCGGTGTTGAGACGGTATAACCGAAAAATGATCCAGGGTGAGAGAAAACCGGGTGCCGTCAGGTTTCAGCGGGTAGCCGGCCGCGTCAAGCAGGTTTTTGGCCTTTGCCAGGTCCATATCGTATGACTTAACGTCCGGTTCATAAAAGGGGCTGCCGGGGATGATGGGGCCGGTTGCCCGTCTTGAGTAACCTTTGTGCAGGTATTTTGTTATGAATTCCGGGTCGATGGCATAAGCGATGGCCTGTCTGACGCGCTTGTCGTCGAGGGGTTTCCGCAGGAGGTTAAAGGCCAGCCAGTTCATGGAGCCTATCCCTTCATACCCCTTTGAGGTCACCGCAAGGTGGTTGACCTTCCCGAGCCTGTCGAGACCTTCGGGCTTGAGAAAAAGCGGTAGCAGGTGGGCCTCCTGGCGCTCCATGGCGATCATCTGGGCCTTTGGGTCGCTCTCTACCCTGAATATTAACTTGTCGAGGTAAGGACGTCCCGGGATAAAAAATTGCTCGTTTCTTTCCAAAAGTATAGATTTTCCAGGTTCGTATTTCACAAACCTGAATGGTCCGGAGCCGACAGGTTTAAGATTGGCGGGGTGTGTTTTCAGGTCCTGATCGTCCCCGTAGATATGTTTGGGAAGTATGGGAAGGAGGGCCGGGGACATGGCCAACAGGATGGCCGGGTGCGGATGGGCCAGCTGAATCACCACCGTTTGAGGGCCCGGTGTATCAACGCTTTCAACAGGGGCGAACATGGATTTAAATGGATGGTATTTCTTGACTGCCATGATGGAAAAGGCCACATCCCCGGAGGTTATGGGGTGCCCGTCGTGAAAGGTCGCCCCTTTGACCAGTTTCAGGGTCATCGACAGGCCGTCCTTTGAAGTTTGCCAGCTTTCCGCCAGATAGGGAAGCGGGTTCCAGTTCTCGTCATAACGCAACGGACTGGCGAAAATCTGCGTGCCGACCATGGCGGTGGCTGACCCGGAGACCACCGCGGGATTGAAGTGTCTTGGTACGCCTACTGTGGCTAAGAAGGACAATGTACCCCCGTGTTTTGGTTCGGCAATGGCATGGCTGACCATACCTGTCATGATCGTCAGTGTGACGATCACCAGAAAACACCTGCTCACTTTGGTAATCATGTCAACCCTCCTGATTCCGGCCCCCTAAAAAAGGCCGCGCCATCGATTCTCATGGCGAAGTTTATCATTTAGGCGCCAGAAGAATGGCTATTTCTCCAATTCCCCCTTAACGGCAACCCCCACTTTTTCCAGGGTATACGGTTTCTTTATGTACTTGCCCGCCCCTAACTCCTGGGCAAGTTCCACCTCTTTTGTTTTGGCATACCCGCTGGCGATGATGGCCTTCTGATCCGGATTAATCTTTATGATTTCCTCGTATGTTTTCCGGC
>JAERTK010000286.1 GCA_016844935.1 Desulfobacteraceae bacterium
GCCCACCGCTTCCTTTGTCATGAACAACCTACAGGATAATGCGCGGGGGATTCTGGTTCAGAAATATATCCCGCTTGAAGGGCGCACGGACATTCGCGTTTTTGTGTTGGGAGACCAGGTTTTAGGCGCCATGGCCTTGAAACCCAATCCAGGGGATTTCAGGACCAATATCCATGTCACGGGGCAGGGAAGGATGCTGGCCTTGAGCCCCAGTCTTTCGAAACTGGCCGTGCAGTCATCCCGGTCCTTAGGCCTGGAAATCTCGGGATGTGATATCATCCTTCAAAAAGATGGTTCTCCTCAAATGATTGAAGTCAATTATTCGCCGGGATTCAGAGGCCTTGAAGACGCTACCGGTATGGACATTGCGAAGCAGATCATCCATTACGTAACCGCAAAAGACTAAGGAGATTTCATGCACATCGCTTTTTTGATGGATCCTCTCACTTCCATAGCCCCCGAAAATGAGAGTACCAGTCATCTCATGTATGAATGTAACCAGAGAGGACACACGGTCTATTTTCTGGAACCCCATGATATTTACATTCGGGAAAATAAGGTGGTGGCCAGGATGCGCAATATCTCAGTGGCGCCAAACCTGTCCATGAAAAAATACTGGAGAAGCCTGATTCATTGTCTCAAGAAAGATGAACTGATATTTGAGACCATCGCGGATTTGGACGCTCTTTTTTTAAGGAAGAATCCGCCCATGGTTTATCAGACCATGGAATTTTTGTCGTCGGTTAGCGACAAGGTGTTTATGATCAACAACACGACGGGGCAAATCCGTGCCAACAGCAAACTCTATATCCTCAATTTCCCGGAAATCATTCCCGAAACCCACGTGTCACGCGATCCGGCACGTCTCAGAAAGATCATCAATAATTTCGGTGGGGCCATGGTGGTAAAACCCCTTCAGCGGTATGGGGGAGAAGGAGTGATTAAAGTGAGCTTGAAGGATCAGGAAAATTTAAATTCCCTGATCAATTACTATGTGAGGGCCTATCGGGCATACCCGGAACGGGAACCGATCATGGTCCAGGAATACCTGGATGAAGTTCAAACAACAGGTGACGTGCGGATTCTTCTGCTCAACGGGGAAATTGTCGGCGCCATGCGGCGAAAACCGAGCAAAGGGGATTTTCGAACCAATATTCATGCAGGCGCCCGGGCCTATAAGCACGACATTACGGATCAGGATCGTGCCATTTGCCAGGTGATCCGGGACAGTTTGAGAAAAGAGGGCTTGTTTTTCGTAGGGGTTGACGTCATCGGCAATAAGATGGTAGAAATCAACTGTCTGAGTCCCGGTGGAATCCCACGGATCAACCGTTTGGATGGGGTAAAGATCGAAGCCATGGTGGTCGATTTTATCGAACAAAAGGTTTCTGAGCTGTAGGGGCGGACCTGTGTGTCTGCCCCACTTGTGCGGGACGTGCATTACGGGCGAAAAGGTTATTCGCCCTTAACCCAAAAATTCGACAGAAGAAAGGATGACAAATGCACCGTATGAATAGAGGTACAAACAGATTGTCTGCGCCGTGGGTCATATCGATTTTATGTGTCTTGATGCTGATGGCGAGTGTCCATTTCTCAGTTTCGAACGCTTCCGCCGCGGATATACTCAAAATGGGCGTTTTGCAGGAACCCAAAACCTTGAACATCTGGAGAGCCGGAGATCGTTGGTCTCTTAAAATTTTGGGGTTAATCTATCAACCCCTTTTCGTGAGGGACCCCAAAACTTTGGAGCTTGTTCCCTGGCTGGCGGCGGCACCCCCCGAGTTTGATTCAAAAAATCTCTGCTACACCGTAAAATTAAGGCCCGCCAGGTGGTCGGACGGAACGGAATTAACCTCTGAAGATGTGGCCTTCACCGGGCGCTTTATTCAGGAGTTCAAAGTGCCCAGATATATTTCCAAATGGAAGTTTATCAAAAAAATTGAAACCCCGGATAAACAAACCATAAAGTTTTATCTGAAAAGTCCCCATGCCATCTTTGTCTCCCGAACACTCACCACACCCATTGTGCAGAAAAAGCAATGGCAGGAAGTGATCACAAAAGCCAAGGGGACGGAAAAACCCCTCCGAACGCTTTTGCGGCACAAGGTCAAGATGCCCATCGGCAGCGGCCCTTTCAAGTTGAAGGACTGGCGATCGGGTGCTTATATTTACCTGATGCAAAACAAGCTCTTTTTCGGCGCCGGAAAAACCATCAGCGGCCACCTTTTAGGGCCTCACATCGACGGGATCATCTTCAAAGTCTACGGTACATCGGATGCCGCCATCCTGGCGCTGAAGAAAGGAAGCATCGATATGTTCTGGTGGGGAATTCAGCCGGGATATATGGAAGACCTGAAAGCAAATCCCGACATGGAGGTCTTCACCAACGAAAAAAGTGCCCTCTATTACCTTGGGTTTAACGTAAGAAAACCGCCCTTTAATGATGCCGACCTGCGTCACGCCGCGGCGACCCTCGTGGGAGAAGACTTCATTATCAAACGGATTCTCCAGGGGTATGGTTTGAAAATGTATTCCATCGTTCCTCCCGGAAACAAATTCTGGTGCTGCCCGGACGTTCCCAAATACGGTGTTGGGCTTAGCCGGGAAGGCCGTATCAAAAAGGCTTACCAGATTCTTTCGGATGCCGGTTACACTTGGCAGATTCCCCCCATTGACAATTCGGGGAACGTGGTCAACGGCGAAGGCATCATGCTTCCGGGCGGGAAACTCATGGAGAAATTCACCATCCTGACCCCGCCGGCCGATTATGACCCCCATCGCGCCATGTGTGGCATGATGATGCAGGAATGGCTCAGGATGTTGGGAATTCCCGCCTATTCCAAACCCATGGCATTCGGAGCCCTCATCGAACAAGTGAAAGTGCGCAGGGATTTTGACGCCTTCATCCTGGGATACGGCAGCCTCTCCCTGGATCCGGATTATCTGAGAAACTTTTTTATTTCAACAAACGACAAACGCAGGGGCTGGAACATGAGCGGATACAACAATCCGGCGTTCGATAAAATTGCAAACCAGTCCGCTCGGACCATGAATCGGGAAGAACGGCGAAAACTTATCTTTGAAATGCAGAAAATTATCATGGGCGATGTGCCCTACATGCCCCTGTACAACCCCAAACTCATCGAGGCAGCCCGGAAAGGCAAATTCACGGGTTGGGTTCAAATGCTGGGTGGTATTGGCAACCTGTGGTCTTTCTGTCAGTTGAAACCCCTTTAAACCAGGTATTAGGTGTCAGGTGTAAGGTATAAGGCAATGAAATTTGTGGGTACGCTCCTTGAAACCTTAAACCTTACACCTTAAACCTTACACCTTTGTCGTCGGTAAATTACCATGGAACTCAGAAGATACATTGCCCGCAGGCTGGTCCAGATCACCATCATTTTTTTTGTGATCCTCACGGTGTTGTTCCTGCTGTTCCGCCTGGCCCCCGGAGACCCTGTTTCCCGAATGGTGGACCCGGATATGACGCCCGAGGATTCGCAACGCCTCATTGTGCAGTTGGGGCTGGACAAGCCTCTGGGCGTGCAATATCTCATCTATCTTAAGAACTTTTTCACGGGGCATTTCGGGTACTCGTTTCACTATGGAGAGCCGGTGGTGGACATCATCTGGGCCCGGCTGCCCAATACGGTACTACTCTTTACCACCGGCATCATCCTGTCCGCCCTGGTGGGTGTCTTCTTAGGTAAAATTGCTTCCTGGTATAAAGGGAAAAAGACCGACAGCATCATGACCGTGGGGGCGCTGGTGACCCACACGCTCTTTCTGCCGTGGCTCGCGTTGATTTTGATCTGGATATTCGCCTATAAATTCAGTTGGTTCCCCATAAACGGCATGATCTCGGAGGAAATATGGCTGGATCCCGACAACGGTTTTTTCACCAAAGCACTGGATGTCCTGTACCATATGGTGTTGCCGCTTTCCACCCTGTTTTTGATCCATTTCGGTGCGTATCTTCTGATCATGCGGAGCAGCATGCTGGAAACCCTTAAGGAGGATTATATTCTCACCGCAAGGGCCAAAGGCCTTGATGAAAAGTCCATTCGAAACAAGCATGCGGCCCCCAACGCGGCCCTTCCGGTGGTCACCAGCGTGGGGCTGAGTCTGGCCTTTTCCATCAACGGAGGAGCGCTTACGGAGACGGTTTTCACCTGGCCCGGCATTGGCCGGGAGCTGGTGTTTTCGGTCAGTCAAAACGATTATCCGCTGGCTCAGGCGTCTTTTTTGTTAATCGCCATTGTGGTGTTGCTTTCCAATCTGGTGGTGGATGTTCTATACGCGTACCTGGATCCAAGGATTAGATACTAAACGGGAATCTTCATGACAGCAGACCCTTCACCGAACGAAATTACCGCACGGGAACGCTACCCAATGCTGAATTCATTTCTGGATGGGTGGGCCATATTCAAACAGAGTCTACTGGGTCGAATCGGACTGACCCTGTTGATTATTTTTGCACTGATGGCCATTTGCAGCTACATCCCACCGTTGATCAACCCCATGTACAACCCCATGACCGGGGTGGATCCGGAGATCTCCACCTGCACCCCGCCCAGCTGGCGGCACTGGCTGGGGACGGATTTCATGGGCCGGGACATTTTCAGCCAGCTCCTGGCAGGGGCCCGGGTGGCCTTCATGGTGGGGGTTTCCGCGGCTGTCATGAGTGTGGTTCTGGGGACGGCCATCGGCATGACCGCCGGGTACATGGGAAAACTCGTGGACACCCTGCTCATGAGAACCGCCGACATGATCATGGTCATGCCCACCTTGCTGTTCGTGCTGATTATTTCTTCGGTTTTCGGTCAACTCAACATATGGACCATTGTGCTGATCATTGCCCTGTTCCGGTGGCCTGGGGTTTCCAGGATGATTCGCGGCCAAACCCTCTCCCTCAAGCAACGCCCCTTTATCGAAGCGGCCAAAATGGCGGGTGCATCCCATTCCCGAATTATTTTCAGGCATATCATGCCCAATGTGTTGCCCCTGGCATTTCTCTTCATGACATTTCGTGTGACCTCCGCCATCATTATTGAGGCATCACTGGCATTTCTGGGGTTCGGTGATCCGGGAACCGTCAGCTGGGGGATGATGCTGCAGTGGGTCTGGAAAACCGGGTATATGTTCAAGGCGCCATACTGGCTTCTTCCGCCGGGGATTTGCATTTCACTCATTACCCTATCCTTTTACATGTTGGGCCGGGCCATGGATGAAGTATTGGATCCGAGACTACGAAAGGAGGACCAGACAGATTAAATGGCCCTACTTGAAGTTGACAATTTAAGCATTGGGTATCGAACCAAACAAGGCTATCTCAAGGCGGTAGATGGGGTATCTTTTTCCCTGGAAGAGGGGCGTTCCCTGGGTTTTGTAGGCGAATCAGGGTGCGGAAAAACCACCATCGGTATGTCGCTCATGGGGTTGATGCCCCCCAATGGTTCCATCGGAAACGGACGCATCCTCTTTGAGGGGAAAGATCTTCTCAAAATGACGGAAGTAGAGAGAAGAAAGACCCGGTGGAGTCAAATCGCCATGATTTTTCAGGCCGCCATGAATGCCATGAACCCGGTGCAGCGCGTGGGAGATCAGATTGCGGAAGCCATCCTGGTACATCACCCTGAAACGGAAAAGGATGCGGCCCTTCACCAGGTGGAAGAACTTTATGATTTGGTGGGAATTCCCCGGGATCGTCTGAGAGGCTATCCTCACCAATACAGCGGCGGCATGAAACAGCGGGCCATTATCGCCATGGCCCTGGCATGCAAACCGAAGTTGATTATCGCGGATGAACCCACCACCGCGCTGGACGTCATTGTTCAGGATCAGATCCTGGAGGAAGTCAAAAAGCTGCAAAAAGAGTTTAACATCGGCGTTATCTTTATCTCACACGATATTTCCATTGTGGCGGATATGTGTCAGGATATCGCGGTGATGTATGCGGGCCAGATGGTGGAATGCGGTCCCCGGGAGGCTGTTTTTGATTCCCCCGTACATCCCTATACCAAAGCACTGTTGTCGTCATTTCCGACCATTACCGGCGAAAAGAGCGATCTGACACCCATTCCGGGAGAAACTCCCAACTTGATCCACCCGCCGACGGGGTGCCGTTTCGGCAAACGTTGTCCCGGCGCTTCCCCAACCTGCTCAGTGGCGCCCAAATGGGTTCAAATAGGGCCTGGGCATAAAGCGCTCTGTTGCCATTGCTAGTGTAAGAAAAAAGACAAAGGGATTTCATCCGAGGTCAGTATGAACACAAACGGTAAACCGGTTCTCGAAATCAAGGACGTGAGCAAAATTTACAGGGCCAAGGCGGGCTTTTTTGCCGGTAGCGGCAAGGATGTGGTGGCCCTGGACCGGATATCTCTTGAGATTAACAAAGGTGAAATTTTTGGGTTGGTGGGAGAAAGCGGCAGCGGAAAAACAACGGCGGGTCGATTGATTGTAAGTCTGGAAGAGACCGATTTCGGCGAAATTCTTCTGGATGGCACATCCGTTACCGGATTGAAAGGAAAACGTCTCAAAAAATTTCGAAGTAAGGCCCAGATGATATTTCAGGACCCTTATCAATCCCTCAACCCACAACGGTCTATTTTAGATACGGTTTCCGAACCGTTGATCATTCATCGATTGGGTCATGCCAATAGCAGAAAAGAGCGTGTCCGAGAGGCCCTCAGGTCGGTCGGTTTGTCGCCGCCCGATGATTTTCTCTATCGTTACCCCCACCGACTCAGCGGTGGGCAACGCCAGCGGGTGGCCATCGCGCGGGCCATGGTACTGGACCCGGAGTTTGTCATTGCTGATGAACCCACCTCCATGCTGGATGCATCCATTTCCGCCCAGATATTCAATATCCTTCTGAAGATGCGGGATGAGCTGGGGGTCACACAGCTTTTCATTACACACAGTCTTGCCGCGGCCCGGTATTTATGCGATCGAATTGCCGTTCTTTACCATGGTCGACTGATGGAGTTGGGCCCATCCGACCAGGTCATCCAAAATCCCACTCATCCTTATACCAAAGCGCTCATTGATGCGCTTCCAAAATTCGGACATAGCGGTAACCGAAAACGGTATGGGACCCTCCTGACCCGGGAACGTGAGGGTGCCGATGAGGATTTGGGGTGCAATTTTTTCCCAAGATGTGCTGTGGCACGGGAAAACCGATGTAACCTGGAAAAACCCATTTTAAAAGATCTGGGAAACCGGCATCATGTGGCCTGCTTTCTAAGTCAGTCGTAAGAACCTTTTCTCCGTTTTGTTTCGAAACCCCATGTTCATCCATGATATTCAACAGGTAAACGCGCTCTTTAAATCCTTGTCCGGCACATTCCTGGGTGTTGGGATGACCGCCTTTTCTCGAATTTTACCCGCATCTTTTCTGGAGAACTACCACATCCTCGCCCTCCACAAGACGGGAGATCTTCCGCTTCTGCGGAAGAAAGCGCCGGTTTTTTGCCTTGAGGAACAAACAAATATACCGGCGTGCGCATCCGGACAAAATTCCGCCGGTCTTTTGGCGCATCATCAGACCCGGCGTTTTCTGGATGGTATTTCCAGTCCAAAATATTTTTTTTTGTACCAGGATTACCCTGAATTGCGGTCTGCTGCAACGAGTAACGAATGGAACCTCTTGGCCAACCCACCAGAACTTCGTCTGACCATTGGAAAAAGGCCATTTTTTAAAAAAATGGCCGCTGAACTGGATCTTCGTCAAGTGTCCGGCGATATTCATCCCATAGAGGTCATTCATAAGAAAGGATATGAGGAATGGTGTTATTTGCTGGGGCCTGATTTTGTGGTCCAGCTTCCTGAAATCGAACGGGGCGGCGGCAGAGGGACATTTTTTATCCGATCCGTGGAAAATTACCAACAGCTTCAAAATAGGCTTTCGGAAAACAGGTGGCGGAACACGCCACTGGAATCGGTTTCCATTCACGAACTTTTAAACGGCATACCGGCAAGCATGGTGATCTGTGTGACTCGCCACGGCACACTGGCATCTTCCCTGCAACGACAATTATTAGATCTTCCCTGTTGCGGGAATTTCGCTGAAGACGGTGTATTCTGCGGCCATGCCTGGGGTGCGTCTCCCGGGTCCGAGGCTGCCCGCAACTCGGCTTTTGAACAGGCGTGTCGTATGGGGGATTTTTTGGGCACCCTTGGGTACAAAGGGATCCTCGGCATCGATTTCATTGTTCATGAAACCCAAGGGAAGGCCTGGCCCATAGAAATTAATCCACGTCTGACCGGTGCCCTTCCCATGTTGTCACTGCTCCATCTTCAATCCGGCACAATCCCCTTGGAAGTCTTTCATATGCTGGAATTCCTGGAGATTCCCTACCGGATAGACCGGGAAGCATTAAACAGATGTTACGCAGGTGTTGTAGAGGGAAGTCATTTGTTGGTATTTCAGCCACCGGACCTTAAAAACAGGGGCAACGTACCCTTAAGGCCGGGCCTATACGAGAATGATTTGTCGAACGGGGGAAGTCGATTTTTGATGGAGACGTTGGAATATGGCGATATTCAAAACGAAAATCAGTTTATCCTGTCGGACGGCCCAAGGTCAATATCAGGCGGGGATTCCCATAGCAGGCTGTGCCGGCTTCTCTTCTCTTATCCGGTGATGGATATCAAGGGTGCTTTGTCCCCTCAGGCGCGTTTGGCGGCGGAATGGGTACGTGAGCATGCTTTGAAGGGCGATACGCCATGAAACTGCCGTTTGTCATCTCTCTGCCCCACTGCTCCGGAGAAATCCCGAATCGGATCCAAACAGGAATGGTGCTGACCCGGGCGGAGCTTTTTGACGCCGTGGATCTGGGCACCCGAGAAATTTTCGGATGCATGCCGGCTGAGCAGATTTTATGCGCGGAATGGAGCCGACTGGTGGTGGATTTAAACCGGCCACCCCACCAGCGGGATGCTAGAGGACCGGTCGCCCTGATAGACTACCATGGCCGGTCAGTGTACGGGTCTGATGCAATTCCTGATGAAAAGGAGATTGCACAACGCCTTTCCACATATTACCGTCCTTATCACCGTCTACTGGAAGAGGCGATTTCCAAAGCCCACATAAAAGGGCTTCTGGACTGTCATTCCTTAAAAAGTATCGGTCCGCCGGAAGCCCCCGATGCCGGCATAAGTCGTAAGGATATCATATTGGGCAACAATGGGGGTCCTGATGGAGAGCGCAATCCGCAAAGAGGGGACTTTACCTGCGCACCGGTACTTTTGAAGCTTATAAAACAGGTATTTCAAACGGCCGGTTTTTCCGTTTCACTCAATGTTCCCTATGCGGGGGGATTTATTGTCACCCATTACGGGCCCACTTTGGCGCAGAACGGCAACATGGCCCTTCAAATTGAAATCAATCAAGAACTCTATGTGGACCCTGAAACGGAAAAAATTATTCCCCAAAAAGCAGCAGATGTGAGCTCCAGAATTTTGAAATGCTTCCAAACCATCGGGAGAGCCGTCTGAAAAAGTCTGAAGAAAGTTCTATTTTTGATTTTTCCTTTTCCTCCCCCTTTTTTTTTGATATTCTCTAAAACGATGATACTTTTTTCACTCATAAGGAGGGTCGCTGTGTCCAATACACTTATATCCGGCAAAGAAGCAACTGTCTTCTTTTTGATGGCCTTTGTTTTTACCCTCTTTTCACCCATGATGACATGGGCTTCTGAAAAAACACTGACCAATTCTTTGGGGATGGAATTTGTTCTGATTCCGGCCGGGACATTTACCATGGGCAGTCCGCCGGATGAGCCGGGACGGGAACGAGATGAAGTTGTACATACCGCTAAAATCAGCCGTCCCTTTTATCTGCAAGCCACTGAAGTAACGGTCATACAATGGCGGGGTATTATGGGAAAGCCCTTTTTTGGCCGCAAGAAAGGATCCGATAATATGCCGGTGGTCAGGGTTTCCTGGCAGGACTGCATTAAATTCATAAAAAAACTGAACGCCCGCAATGACGGTGTTTATCGCCTTCCCACGGAGGCGGAATGGGAATACGCATGCAGAGCCGGCAATACGACCGCCTACGGCATCGGAAATAGCATTGATTGCAACAATGCCATGTATGCCAATAATACCCTGAAAACCGCGGATTGTGTAAACGCCGTTAAAAAAAGGGGTTGCCGTTGGATCAGCCCGCGCCTGTAAAAAGTTATGCTCCCAACGCTTTGGGACTCTATGATATGCAGGGGAATGTGTGGGAATGGTGCCAGGACTGGTATCGCCCTTACAAACCGGATGTTGCCGTAAAGCCCCAGGCCCAGAGAGAAACACCCTCCATTGAAACGGGTACCGACAAAGTACGACGGGGGGGGAGCTGGTATGGAACCCGCGGCCGCTGCCGTTGCGCCAACCGAAACTATAGCCATTTTGCCAACCGATATCAAACAACGGGATTCAGACTGGTGCGGGAAGTTGAATAAGTAAATAAAGTGTGAAACTTCTATTTCCCGCCAATTTTCAAATAATCATTCACGGTTCCGGTATTTCCCAGGCTCATTTTATGGATCAGGTATATGAAGAGATAGGCTGTCTGGAATGCATCCTGAAGCGCATTGTGCTCTTCAAATTTTGGGAGATCAAATTCGTCGCTTAGGGATGACAGTCTGTAGGAATTCCGTTTTTCCCGGTGATCGAAATAGGGGCCGTTCATGGACGCTTTGTGAGCCATGGCAAGTCGCATGGTGTCTAGACTTGAACTTTGGATGACGCCGCCCAGGTAATTCTCACATGCGCGATTGACAAAGCTGAGATCCAGAGACACGTGATGTCCCACCAAAAAAGCACCGCCGCAGAAATCAATAAAACGGGGTAGAACATCGTTTATGGGCTCGGCACCCTGAAGTTCGCCGGGTGTAATGCGATGGATAAGGGTGCTGGGAGAATAAAGCTTTCCCCTTGGCTTAATCAGTGCGTAAAAGGTGTCATCGCAACAAATCCTCATATTGTTGATGCGAACGGCACCGATGGCGATAATTTCATCCTTGCGTTGGTTCAGACCGGTCAACTCAGTGTCAAAAACAACAAATTCACAGTCCCGGACGGGGAGGCCTTTGTCCGAGGCAACGCTGATTAGATTGTTTGCAACGATAGCGGAATGCGCCGGCTGTTTAGATGGGAAAAGACGCTTTATGAAATTCTTAATCGGCATGAATCATCAATGACCACATGCGAGGTGTTCTGATTCAGGAAATTGTGTCCGGTAAATCATGGTTTTTTCGGAAATCCAAACTCAAGTCGCGCGAATCCCTGCAAACGCCTGATGACCTCAAAGACCTCTTTCAGTGTCTGTTTTTCGAGATCCGAAAGATCGTTGGGACGGATGTTATCGTCGGGTTTCCGCCCGTCCTCAATGAAGCGAAGCTGATGAAATAGTTTTATATGCATCAATAGTTCATAGGCCTCAATAAGTTCAGAACCCAGGTCATTGGGGAGATGTTGTTTCTCCAACAGAAAACGAAGCCTTTCCAGCGTGTTGGTTTTACAGATTCCGTATTTCAGGGTCATAACCCGTGCGAAATCAATAAAAAATGCCAGGCCCCTGCCCTCCAAATCGAGGGTTTCTCCGTACCGGCCGTCCTTTTCAACCACGGAATTACCATAGAATGACAGCGGTGGTTCCACTGAGGCGCAATTTTGAGCCAGATAATGCAGGAATTGCTCATTTCCCCGGGTCAAGGTATGGACATGCTCTTTCAATTTCTCCGCAAGGGAAGCACTCCCTGCCCCGGACCTGAAATCGAAAAAAACTGCCGGGTCAAAATTTTCTTCCCGGTCTTGAAATTCGCACCAACCTCTAAAGTAGGTCTCCCACACGGATTGAGGCTGTCGCCATTTCATATTGGCCGCATTAATATCCCCCGCATCCGACGGAAACCCGCATGAAATCAGATGCTTGACGGCGCGCTCGGATAAAATCCTGAAATATTTTTTGGCTTCCCGGGTGATCCTTTCATCCGGGCTGTTGCCGAATAGGATGCCATTGATTTGGCGGTTTTTGAAAACCAGTTCATGACGTCCTGCACCGGCGAATAACAACCAGGAAAACGGCAGGGGCGCTTTTCCGATTTCTTCCTGAAGAAGTGTGAGCAATCGGTCCATGACATGGTCGTTCAACACGGATATCATCCGGGTCACATTGCAGGCCTTGGCCCCTTCTTTGATCAGCGGGCGAACGATCAAGGGAATCTTTTGGCTCAGTTTGTATAATCCACTGATCCGTCGCTGTGCCTGAATTTCTCTAAAAAGAAAGTAAGGAGAATTGCCCTGGGCCACCATGATGTCGTGTGTTGTGAGCATCTTTGAGATTTTCCCATCTTCTTCTATGGCAAGATGGTGAATCCGATTTTCTATCATGGCCAGCAACGCGTCAAAACAGACGGCATGGCCGGGGATGGTCTGAACCGGCGTTGCCATGATTTCCGATGCCCTTGTATGGTAATCCAGTCCCTTGGCAACAACCTTGCCCCGAATATCCTTATCCGTCACAATGCCTATGATTTCATCCCGGTCGTCCGTTAAAAGGATTGAACCGATTCTTTTTTCCGACATAAGTTGGGAGATCTGCTGAACCGAAGTGTCTACCGATGCGGTAAAAAGCTTTCCTTTGGAGATCTCCCCGGCCCTGGCGTTAAAGAGAAACAAGGCGCCTTCGGCACGGGGTGTGATTTTCTGCTGCCGAAGTTCGGAATAAACCGGCTGGGCCATCTTCTCCGACATGGTGCTTAAGTAATAACGTTTTACTTTCCGGTTGGATTCAAGGAGATTCAGAAAATCCTTTTTATTAAAGAGAAAGCAGAAGGTATCATCCAGGGTTTCAACATTGAGATTTGCCGTGGTATTCTGAATAATGGGAAGCGCACCAAAATGTTCCCCTTCCCCCCGGAAATCCTTTAATGTAATGTTTCCCACGCCATCCAGCCGGTAACTCCGCACACCGCCCTTCTGAATCACATAAAAGTGGTTAACGTCACTCTCTCCCTGATTAAGAATCAGGGTTCCCTTTGGGAAAAAATCAATGGTGGCTTTTTGGGCGAACTTCATCAGATCGTGCTGATCCAGTTCGCTGAAGGGAAATTTATTGCCGAGGAATTCCAAAACAACCGCATGGGATACAGCATTTACGTTCATAAAGCCGCCCAAATCAAAAGAGTTGAGAATCAATGTCGGTTAAAAAAGGGAATTTCCGTTGTTCATATAACTTTCTTGTTTACAGGTTTATCTACCGTTGCCGGAATGAGTAATTTTTTTGGAAATAGCTTAACATACAAAAATGCGGAAATAGCAATCATGGCAAGAACAAACAAAATTTCCGGAAAATGCCGATTTTCCTGATATGCGAGTGACAAGGTCGTCAGGATACCCAGAAACATGTAACCACTGCGTCTGAAAAAGAAGATTTCTTTCAGGATGTACATGTTTACCATGGGAACAAACAGAGAAACAAAAATATAGAGACTTTTCGGAAGGGAAACACCTTCTGGAATGGGCTCATATCCCATCGCAAGAAGAACAACGCCCAGGATTTTACTGGTTGTCACGAATAGAAGGATCAACGTCAGGAAGATGTTTAGATACCGATACGCCTTCTTATCCTTCAGAAGGGGTTTATTGTTTAAAAGCCCCCTCAGACCAGCCGCATTTTCACTGTTTTTGAGCCGCTTCCAGATTTGAAATCTGCTTTTGCCTTCCGAAAGCAGCATATCAACTTGTTGGGTCAGTTCATCTTTCATGGAATTTTAGGTGAAATGTTTCTCCAGTTTTTTTAGCGCTTGATGTTATTATGCCTTCAGTTTGCCACATGTCTTTTTCGTACCCACTCTCCCAGTCGACAGAGAGAGATAGCATAGAAAAATATAAAAGTACAACTTTTCTTCTTTTTCTGATAATTATCAATCAGGGTGTTCTTCCTGCACCCTGACAACGACACGCTGTAACCTTATTATCCTAAAAGCAGGTGACAACATGGCACTAACTCACTGGGCCGATCATTATGTGGAGAAAAAGAAAACCGCTTCCGACGCCGTGAGGCTCATTAAGGGGGGGCAGCGCGTTTTTATCGGTTCCGGTTGCGGTGAACCGCAACACCTCGTCAAAGCCCTTGCCGGAACTTCCAATTGTTTTTCAGATATTGAAATCGTCAGATTGATGGCCCTGGAGCGAACCCCCTTGAGCTTGATTGCGGATAAGACCATGTGCAGGACCATGGACATCAGATCCTTTTATCTCGGTTCCGCTAAAACCAGCACCACCCGCCGGGAAATGAGATTTATCACACCCATCAACCTCTCTGAAATCCCCCGTCTTTTTAAGAGCCGGCAGTTACCCATTCATGTGGCCCTCATTCAGGTTTCCTCTCTTGATGACTTCGGTTGGATGAGCCTGGGTGTCTCCGTGGACATCACGCAAGCCGCCGCCTTGCACGCGGATATGGTCATTGCCCAGGTGAATTCCAAGATGCCGCGCGTGCTGGGTCAGAGTTTTATTCATGTAAACGATGTGGATGTGATTGTTGAGCATGATGAAGACCTCTTAACCATTAACCAAATGCCGGAATCGGAAACGGCCAACACCATCGGCCAGTTTGTTGCCAGATTGATCGATGATGGATCAACCCTACAAATCGGGCCGGGTGTCACCAGTCAAGCCACTCTGCTGGCCCTTTCCCATAAAAAAGACCTGGGTGTCCACAGCCAGTATATCACCGATGACGTCATGCACCTGGTGGCTCGCGGTGTCATCACAAACCGTAAGAAAGGGTTTAATGAGGGGAAACTGGTCGCCAGCAGCGCCATGGGCAGTCAGTTGCTTTACGAATATATCCACGACAACCCTTCCATCGATTTTTACCCCTCTGATTATGTCAATGATCCCGGAATTATTGCCAAACACAACAAAATGGTGTCCATCAATGTGGGCATGTCCATGGATCTCACGGGGCAGATGGCCGCCGATGCACTTTCTCACAATTACTATTCAGCCGTAACCGGCATACCCGATTTCATGAGAGGCGCCGCCCGCTCCCCGGGCGGAAAATCCATCGTGTTGCTGACCTCCACATTTTCAGGGGGGGGAAAAAGCAGGATTGTACCGATGCTTGAAAACACGGCGGTCGTGGTGCCGAGAGGAGATGTCCATTATGTGGTGACGGAGTATGGGGTGGTAAGCCTTTTCGGAAAAAGTTTCCAGGAACGCGCCATGGCCATGATCAGCATTGCGCACCCCGACTTCAGGGAGCAATTGTTCTTAGAAGCAAAAGAAATGGGCCTGCTGGGCCCTGAACGTACACTGAAAGAATCCATCCACGGCATTTACCCTTTCAGGCTGGAAGAAACGCGGGAAATCAACGGTGAAAAAGTGGTCTTCCGGCCCGCGAAACCGGTGGATGAACGACGGATCCAGGAGCATTTTTACTGCCTGGAAAAAGATGACGTGGTATCCCGGTTTTTTCACGAAAAACACAGCTTTTTCAAGGACGATCTGGCGGATATCCTTCAGATCGATTACGTCAATGACATGACCATGCTGGCCGTCGTTGGGGAAGTTGGGTTCGGAAAGGTCATCGGCATTGGCGAATACCTGCTGGTACCCTCAACAAACATGGCGGAAGTTGCCTTCTCCGTCAGCCGGGAATATCAGGGTTACAAGATCGGAAAAATCCTTATGTCAAAGCTGGTCCAGGCCGCCCTTGAAAACGGCGTTACCGGTCTGTTTGCTATCACCTCGCCGAGCAACCGGGGGATGATTCGGTTGTTCAAAACGCTGCCGTACAAGGTGAAAAGCGTGTTTGAAGACGATATGATCGTGCTCAGTTGCCGATTTGATGAACCGCAATAAAAGCTTTCACGCTTTCATTCTCCCTGCCCCTCCGTGCGTCAGAACCCCATCCCCAAAAATGCCCAATGGCATGGCATTGCGTCATTAATCCAGCAATCATGTGATTTTTTTCACAGAATTTGCATGGCAGGTATCGAAAATTTTCATTGACAAATTGAACTAATCCAATTTAAAAAGTAATCGGCCTAGAGAAGTATTTGAGAAATGTTGGGGAAAAAACGGCCGTTTTATATGGTTTTTGCTCTCTAAAGAACGACTGTTTTTTTGCAACTAAACCTGTTTAATTTGAACAAGGAGGATGCAAGCATGTCGGAAAAAGAAAGTGTGGAAACTTCTGAAGCGCAAATCGCTGTTCACTGGCAGGAAGAGGAATATTACTACCCCTCGGCCAAATTCATTGCCCAGGCCAATATGACGGATGAGACCATTTATGAACGGTTCAGCCTGGACAATTTCCCCAACTGCTACAAGGAATATGCAGACCTTCTGGAATGGTACGAATACTGGCATACCATCCTCGACACCAGCGATGCTCCCTGTTGGAAATGGTTTGTGGGCGGAAAGGTCAATGCAAGCTATAACTGCGTTGATCGACATCTCAAGGATTACAAGAACAAAACGGCCATCCATTTCGTTCCGGAACTGGAGAATGAAAAAACAGAACACATCACTTACCAGGAGCTCTATGTTCGGGTAAATGAATTTGCCGCCATTCTCAGAGACTTTGCAGGCCTTAAAAAAGGAGACCGTGTCACCCTTCATATGCCCATGTGTGCGGAGCTTCCCATCACCATGCTGGCCTGTGCCCGACTGGGCATTATCCACTCGGAAGTGTTTGGCGGATTCAGCGGCCGGGCCTGCGCCGACAGGATCGTGGATTCCCAGAGCAGGGTTTTGATCACCATGGATGCGTACTACCGCAGCGGCAAGCTTCTGGACCATAAACAGAATGCGGATATCGCCCTCAAACTGGCAGAAGAGGACGGCCAGGTGGTGGATAAGGTTCTGGTGTGGCAACGTTATGCCGGGAAAGACTCAAGCCCCACACCCATGGTCGAAAACCGCGACTATTTTGTCAATGACCTGCTGAAAGATTATTATGGGGCAAGGGTTGATCCCGTTCCCATACCGGCGGAAGATCCGCTGTTTTTGATGTATACCAGCGGCACCACGGGGAAACCAAAGGGATGTCAGCACAGTACGGGCGGATATCTCGCCTACGCCACCGGAACCTCCAAATACATTCTGGATATTCACCCTGAGGACGTCTACTGGTGTATGGCTGATATCGGCTGGATCACGGGTCATTCCTATATCGTTTACGGACCTCTTTCCCTCGGCGCCTCAACCATCATCTATGAAGGCGTTCCCACCTACCCCGATGCGGGCAGAGCCTGGCGGATCGCACAGGATCTGGATGTGAATATCTTCCATACAGCGCCTACCGCCATCCGGGCGTTAAGAAAAATCGGGCCGGATGAACCTGCCAAATATGATTATCACTTCAAACATATGACCACCGTGGGGGAACCCATCGAACCGGAAGTATGGAAGTGGTACCACAAGGAGGTGGGTAAGGGAGAAGCCATTATCGTGGACACCTGGTGGCAGACGGAAACGGGCGGTTTTCTCTGTAGCACCATGCCGGCCCTGACCCCCATGAAGCCAGGCAGCGCCGGCCCTGCACTCCCGGGCATTCATCCTGTGATTTACGATGAGGAAGGGGACGTCCTCGAAGCCGGTTCCGGAAAGGCGGGGAACATCTGCATCCAGAACCCCTGGCCCGGAGCATTTCAGACCATCTGGGGCGACCGGGACCGATTCGTCAGCACCTATTACGAACGGTATAACACCGATCCCAACAGCAAGGACTGGCGTGACTGGCCTTATCTGACAGGCGACGCAGCTGTCCAGGCCGAGGACGGGTATTACCGAATCTTAGGAAGAATCGATGACGTGATCAATGTGTCTGGTCACAGGCTCGGCACAAAAGAGATTGAGTCCGCGGCGCTGGTTTGCGCTGAAGTTGCGGAAGCCGCCGTGGTTCCCGTGAACCATGACATCAAGGGCAAGGAACCGGATCTGTATATCGCCTTAAAACCCGGCATAGACGCATCCGATGAATTGGCCAAGAAAATTTCCGATACCGTTTGCGATGAAATCGGAAAGATCGCAAAACCGAAGGGTGTATGGCTGGTGGCGGATATGCCCAAGACCCGTTCCGGAAAGATCATGCGCCGGGTTCTGGCTTCCATTTCCAACGACAAGGATGTGGGCGATGTCACGACCCTTGCAAATCCGGAGATTGTCACCGAAATCCAGGAGATGATGAAAAAAAAATGATCTTCGCATGAAACCTGTTGTCAGCCTGCCGCCCCGTCCGGGACCGGCAGGCTGAGGCATTACAATCGGAAGTGCGTTAAAAACTGGACAAAGGTACAAAGGAAGGAGCCTATGACCGACGGATATCTTGCGTACTATAATCAGTCAATTGAGGATCCCAATGGTTTCTGGAGCGTGCCAGCGGAGGATTGTCATTGGTATAAAAAGTGGGACAGGGTATTGGACGATTCAAACAAGCCATTTTACAGGTGGTTTACGGGGGGTATGGTCAATACCTGTTATAACGCCCTCGATCTTCATGTGGAAAATGGCATCGGAAATCAAACCGCCCTTATCTATGACAGTCCTGTTACCGATACCATCAAGAAATTCACCTACCTTCAACTTCGAGACCAAGTGGCCCTGTTTGCCGGGGTTCTATCATCAAAAGGTGTTCAAAAAGGGGACCGCGTTCTCCTGTATATGCCCATGATTCCGGAGGCGGCCATTGCCATGCTGGCCTGTGCCCGGCTTGGCGCGGTCCATTCTGTTGTTTTTGGTGGATTTGCCTCAAAGGAACTTGCCATCCGCATCAATGACGCAAAACCAAAAGTCATCGTTTCTGCGTCATGCGGCATCGAAGGGGCAAAGGTCATCCCGTACAAACCCCTCCTTAAGGAGGCCATGGAAATTGCGGACGAAAAAACCGATGCCTGTATTATCATTCAAAGGCCCCAGGAAACCGCTTCCATGACACCGGGGTTTGACTACGACTGGCATGAGGAGATGCAAAACGCTACCCCTGCGGACTGCGTTCCGGTAGCCGCCACGGATCCCCTGTACATCCTGTACACATCGGGGACCACCGGGATACCAAAAGGGGTTGTCCGGGACAATGGCGGGCACATGGTCGCTTTAAAATGGACCATGGGTGCCGTTTACAATCTGCAGCAGGGCGACGTGTGGTGGACCGCATCGGATGTGGGCTGGGTCGTGGGGCACTCGTACATTGTTTACGGTCCCCTGCTTAAAGGGTGCACCACCATCCTTTTTGAAGGAAAGCCGGTTGGCACTCCCGACGCGGGGGTGTTCTGGCGGGTCATAAGCGAGCACAAGGTTAAAACAATGTTTACCGCTCCCACCGCATTTCGTGCCATCAAGCGGGAGGACCCTGAAGGAAAACTCATTGAAAATTATGATTTAAGCAACTTCAAAGCCCTTTTTCTGGCCGGGGAAAGGCTGGATCCCGATACGTTGCTGTGGGCCGAAAAGAAGTTGAAGGTCCCGGTCATCGATCATTGGTGGCAGACGGAAACCGGCTGGGCCATCGCCGCCAACTGCCTGGGCATTGAACAGTTTCCCGTAAAGCAGGGTTCCCCCACAAAGGCGGCACCGGGATGGAACATCCAAGTGGTTGACCCTGACTGCCAGCAGGTGAAACCGGGGGACATCGGAGCCCTGGTGGTAAAACTGCCGCTCCCTCCGGGAACGCTCCCCACGCTATGGAACAATGATGAAGGCTTTATCCAGTCGTATCTGGAAGAATTTCCGGGGTTTTACAAAACAGCCGATGCCGGATATATCGACGACGACGGTTACGTGTTTGTCATGAGCCGGACCGATGACATCATCAACGTGGCGGGACACCGGTTATCCACCGGCGGCATGGAAGAGGTCCTGGCGGATCACCCGGATGTGGCCGAATGTGCTGTACTGGGCGTTGAGGATAAACTGAAAGGGCAGATGCCCATCGGCTTCCTGGTATTGAATGCCGGGGTGTCGCGTGAATCTGAAGAAATCGAAAAGGAAGTCATCCAGATGGTCCGGAAACGCATCGGCCCCGTGGCTTCGTTTAAAATCGCCACCATTGTGAAGCGCCTGCCCAAAACGAGATCCGGGAAGATACTCAGGGGAACCATGCGCAAGATCGCGGACAATGAGGCCTTCAGCATGCCGGCAACCATTGATGACCCGACGATTTTGAAAGAGATTGAAGAAGCGCTCGTCCATAAAGGGTATGCGGGCGCAAAAGGGGACCCATAAAAGGCAGGTTTCGGACAGAATGTGGATAGCACGACCGAAGCCTTAATTTTGGAATCAATCAAAAACCACGGAAAGGGGGGATGTAAAGGAGAACAGACCGGCAAAGTGTCCAAAGAAATCCAATGAAAAAGACTCTTAATATGGGAGGATAGGTTATGACTAGCGGCGAAGCTTACTGGCAGAAAAATCTAAAGCTTATGATAGGTTGTTTAATCGTCTGGTTCGTTGTTTCGTTCGGATTTGGCATCTTGCTGGTTGGTCCACTCAACAACATCAGTCTCGCGGGGTATCCGCTGGGTTTCTGGTTTGCGCAACAGGGGTCCATGTACGTTTTCGTGTGTTTGATTTTTTTCTACGCAAACACGATGTCGAAATATGACCGTGAATTCGATGTAGAGGAGGATTAATCATGACCCTTAGAGCTACTACTTTTATCGTTGTGGGCTTGACCTTTGCTATTTATATTGCCATCGCCATCATGGCGCGGGCCAGAAGCACGTCGGATTTCTACGTTGCGGGAAAAGGCGTTCATCCGGTCTTAAATGGTATGGCCACGGCGGCGGACTGGATGTCCGCGGCGTCCTTTATCTCCATGGCAGGCCTGATCGCCTTCATGGGTTACGATGCCTGCGCCTACCTCATGGGTTGGACCGGCGGCTATGTGCTCCTGGCCATGATGCTGGCGCCTTACCTCCGTAAATTCGGAAAATTCACCGTGCCGGAGTTTATCGGGGATCGGTACTATTCCCATAGTGCGCGTCTGGTTGCCGTGCTCTGCCTGATTACCTGCTCTATTACGTACGTTATCGGGCAGATGAAAGGGATCGGCGTGGCCTTTTCCCGATTCTTAGAGGTGGATTATTCAACGGGCCTTTTCTGCGGTATGGGGATCGTGTTTGTCTATGCGGTTTTGGGCGGCATGAAAGGGATTACATATACCCAGATCGCCCAGTACTGCGTCCTGATCTTCGCCTATACGGTGCCTGCGGTCTTCATCGGCATGCAGATGACGGGAAATCCCATTCCCCAGCTTGCTCTGGGGAGCGAGCTTTCGGATGGAAGCGGCTATCTGCTGTCAAAGCTGAATACCATATGCGTTGATCTGGGCTTTGCCGCCTACACGGCCCAGAAGTGGTCAACTTGGAATGTGTTCCTGCTGACCTTCTCTCTGATGGTCGGTACGGCGGGACTCCCCCATGTGATCATCCGTTTTTTCACGGTGCCGAAAGTCCGGGATGCCCGCTTTTCAACCGGCTGGGCCCTGGTGTTTATCACCATTCTGTACACCACTGCCCCGGCGGTGGGCGCCATGGCGCGAACCAACCTGATGAATACCATCCAAATCGGACCGGTGGGCTCTCCCACAGGCAACCTGCTCTATGCCGACAGACCGAGCTGGTTCACCAACTGGGAAAAAACCGGACTGCTCAAGTGGGTGGATAAGAATCATGATGGCAGAATTCAGTATTACGGCAATAACAAGGAATTTGCCAAAAAGGCTGAATCCTTTGGTTGGAAAGGTAACGAAATGGTCAAGGTGGACCGGGATATCATGGTGCTCGCCAACCCGGAAATCGCCAATCTGCCGTTCTGGGTCATAGCGCTGGTTGCAGCGGGCGGTATTGCCGCCGCACTCTCAACGGCTGCAGGTCTCCTCCTGGCAATCTCTTCCGCCATTTCCCATGATGTGATGAAGAGTGTTTTCATGAAGAACATTAATGAAAAGCAGGAATTGCTGGCAAGCCGCATCGCCATGGCCGGTGCAATTTGTGTGGCCGGTTGGCTGGGACTGAATCCGCCCGGATTCGCTGCCCAGGTGGTGGCGCTGGCCTTTGGTCTGGCCGCCTCGTCCATCTTCCCGGCTTTGATGATGGGGATTTTTTCCAAAAAAGTCAATCGAGTTGGCGCCATCGCCGGAATGCTTACCGGTATCGGCTCCACCCTCCTGTACATCTTTTTGTACAAGGGATGGTTTTTCATCAAAGGGACGGCTCCGCTGGCTGACAATCCGGAAGGCTGGATGCTGGGCATCAACCCCCAGTCCTTCGGTGCAGTGGGTGCTCTGTTGAACTTCATTGTGGCGTTCCTGGTATCCAGTGCAACGGAACCGGTACCTGAGCATATCCAGCATCTTGTGGAAGATATCCGTGTCCCGAAAGGTTCAGGGGCTGCGACAGGCCATTGATATTTAAACCCCGTATGAAAGACGGTGTGCCTGTTACGCAGGCGCACCGTTTTTTTTGGTTCATGAGGAGAAAAATAGGCTCATGATGACTTCTGAAAAGCATGACGACAAAGAGATGTTCGACTTCCTGTCCCGAACCCCTGTTTTTGCGCCTTTGCCGGAGAAGGAACTGTGGAACATGTGCATCCACATGACAAGGGAGCAGTACGACAAGGGCTTCATTCTATGCCGCCAGGATGAGACCTCCCTGAACAAGGTGTATATTATCCAAAGTGGCTCTCTGGAGCTTTATTTTGATGAAGGGGGGAAAAAACTTCTGAGGGGAACGCTCTACAGAAAGGACGTCTTTGGCGGCATTGCCATTTTAATGAACAGCGGAAAGTCTGCCAGAACCGTCATGGTACATGAAGATGCCACCCTTCTCGCCATACCCAAAAATAATTTCATAGACATCTGCACCCGGCATGAGTCTTTTTACACATTCTTCGTTGAAACATTTCAAGACCGAATGCTGGACAAATCATATGCTGCCATTTTCCAGTCGAGCCAGATCAGCCATTTTCTCTCGGGGATTGTGCCGTTTTCATTTCTTCCGGAAGATGTTCTGAAAGATATCTCAAAAGAGTTTTCCGTGGTGCACTATTCAAGCGGTACCCGGCTTTTCTATCAGGGTAAGAGCAAGGTCGAGTATCTGTACATCATTCAAAAAGGCGCCGTCGAACGCTATTTTGAAGAAGATAACAACAAGACGCTGCGCGGGGTCCTGGGAGAAGGCGATCTTTATGGCGGCATTTCCATGCTGGTCAACGACGGCATCGCTGTCCGCTCTTTCCATATCCTTGAAAACACCTATTTCTACATCCTTCCCAAGACCGTTTTTTTGAAACTCTGTAGTGTCCATAAAGACTTCGCAGAATATTTTTCGGGTACCTTTGGAAAAAGGATGATGGATAAATCCTATGCCTCCATCATCAAGAGCGATACGGGCGCCATTGATTCTGCGACACAGTTTTTCAACCTGCAGGTGGAAAACATTTATCACAAGAATATTCTGTCATGCCGTGAGGATACCGCCATCCAACAGGCAGCGGCCCTCATGAGCGATCGAAAACGCAGCTCCATCTTTGTCAATAACTCGGAAGGAGATTATACGGGCGTTGTAACCGATACGGACCTTCGAAGCAAAGTGATCGCGGAAGCCCATGACATTTCCGGCCCCATCGCCGACATCATGAGTTCTCCCCTGCACAGCGTTCAGATTGACGCCATGGTATCGGAAGTCCTGTTGGAAATGATGGACACCAATCTTAAACACCTGGCCGTCAGGGACCGGCGGGGCAAGGTTGTGGGGATTGTAACCAACAGGGATCTCCTTATCGCCCAGGAGCAATCACCATTTTTTCTCATCCGGGAACTTGCCGCCGTTTCCGGTATGGATGAGATTGTCCATCTGCAGAAAAGGACCCCTCGGTTAATCCAGAATATGCTTAACAGCGGCGCAAAAGCGAGAACCATTACCCGGCTCATCAGTTCCATATCCGATGCCATTCTGGAGAAACTGGTGGGCTTTGCCCTCGATGAGTTGGGACCGGCACCTTCCGAATTCGTTTTCCTGATCGTTGGCAGCGAAGGCAGAAACGAGCAGACGCTCAAAACAGATCAGGACAATGCCATCATTTACGCGGATGTGGGCAAAGCCGAATCCAGCGCCGCGAAGGCGTATTTCCTGAAATTCGGTGAACGGGTCTGCACATGGCTTGATCAGGCCGGGTACGATTTCTGCAAAGGGAATGTCATGGCCATGAACCCCAAATGGTGCCAGCCCCTTTCCCTGTGGAAAAGGTACTTTTATTCCTGGATTCGTGTTTCAACACCGAAAGATCTGATGCAGTCCAACATATTTTTCGATTTGAGAGGCGGGTGTGGAAATATCGGGCTGGTTGACGAATTGAGGCTGTTTCTGTTTGAGTCCCTGGAGGGCTGGACAAGGTTTTTCAGAGATCTCGCCATCAACGCTATGGGATTTAAACCCCCTCTGGGATTTTTCAGGAATTTTGTAGTGGAATCCAAAGGTGAGCACCGCCATAAGCTGGATATCAAGAAATCCATGACCCCCATGGTGGATATTGCGAGAATCTACGCGCTCAACAATAACATCTCCGAAACCAATACCCAGGAAAGACTCTACCGCCTTTATCTGGAAAAAGTCTTTGATGAAGAAACCTACAACGACCTGGACCAGGCTTACAGCTATCTCATGCATCAAAGATTGAGTTGCCAGATCAACAGCATCCTGGCGGGAGAAAAACCGGACAACTACATCGATCCCACCAAACTTTCGCGCATGGACCAGACCATGCTCAAAGAAATCTTCAAACGGATTGAACGCATGCAGACCCGATTGAGCCTGGATTTTACAGGGACCGCGTAAGCAACCGTCCCCTGCACCCCGAATCCAGAGGTTCAGCCCCCGCCCGGTCCCACCGTCACGAGGATGTATCGGTCGGGAAGGATAATATCCTTCAACGCCCTGTTCACATCCTCGCGGGTCACGGATTCGATTTCTTGAATGTACCGGGGCATGTGGTCATAACCCATGCCGTAGAGCTCATCCAGGGCCATCTGCATGGCCTGACTGCCGTTGGTTTGCATACCGATCTTGAGATTACCCAGAAGATACCGTTTGGCAGCGGCCAGCTCCGTGTCGCTCAGCCCTTTTTCCCTCAGAAGCGCCAGTTCATGAAAAACGGCCATTCGGGCCGGCGGCAGCTTTCCCGGATCACAGGCCAGATAGACACCGAACGCGCCGGTTTCAAGGCCCGGGGTTCTGAAAGCAGTCACTGAATACGCCAGGCTCTTTTCATCCCTCAGCCTCTGAAACAGTCTCCCCCCCATACCGGAAAGAGCGGTGTCCACCAGGGCCATGGGTGCGTTATTGCTGCTTTTAAGATCGGCGCCGAGGTACCCCACCGAAAGGTGCGTCTGTGCCCCCGGACGTTCAAGATGGGCTTTCCTGGGACCGGTCAAAGGCGGTTCCGGCGGAATTTCGGGAAGGGTTGCAGCAGAGGATTGAAAGGGCTCAAAAAGCGTTTCAAGATAAGGCATCAGCTGGTCTCGATCCAGATCGCCCACAACGGCCAGCACGAAATTTGAGGGGACGCGTATGGATTGGTACCAGGTTTTGAGGTCCTTTCGGGTCATATTGGAAATGCTTTCCTTAGTACCCGTGGCCGGGTGTCCATAGGGGTAATGGGGATACAGGGTCTTGTAAAACAGCTCGAAAAGCTGGGCCGTGGGCCGGTCCTTTTTGGCTTTGATGGCGGCCAGGATATCTTCCCGGACTTTTTCAATTTCCCCGGGCGGAAAATCCACATGAAGAATCAGATCCGAGAGAAGTTCCAGGCCCCCATAAAGGTCTTTGCTCAGGAATTTTCCGGAAACACCCAGGCTGTTTCTCCCGGAAAACCCATTCAGGCTTCCGGCCCAGGATTCCACTGTTCCGGCGATATCAGCGGCGGTTCTTTTTTTTGTCCCTCGGGTGAGCATTTCGGCCACAAATCCTGATATGCCCCATTGGCCATCTTTTTCCAGCCGTTTTCCCCCCAGAAAGGCCCCGAGTATGGACACTTCCGGCAAGCGGTTGTTCTCCCTTATGATGACGCGCATGCCGTTTTTGAGGGTAATCATTTCAGTGGTCCTTTCCCTCCGGGCAGACATTTTTTCCTCCAGCGACTTTTCGGGAGGGGTGCCTTTGAAAAGAGACATCACCACGTCCGTTTCAAGATTAATTTTCTCCCCTTCAGGCGCCATGAGACCAATGGAAAGGTTCTCCGGACGCAGATAGGCCCGTGAAACGCGAAGAACATCATCGGCGGTCACCTGTTTAATTTTTGACAGATACGTATCTGCGTTATACATGTCGCCGGTCATGGTCTGGAAAAACCCGAGGGTCCTGGCCTGTCCGGCCATATCCTCCATGTCGAAGACAAAGGCGGCTTCGGCCATGGTTTTGGCTTTGCTGAGTTCCGAAGGGGATACCGGGTTTCGGGTCACCCGGGATATTTCCTTTCCCACTGCGGCAAGGACCGGGTCGAGGTATTTCGGATGAAGGGTTGCATCCACGGAGAAGATGCCGGGGTCCGCCAGGGCATAGGCCCCGGCACTCACATGGTAGACCAGATTGGCTTCCATTTTGAGCCCGTGGTAAAGCCTGGATGTTTTGCCCTGCCCCAGAATAACTTCCAGCACGTCCAAGGCATAAATATCGTCATGGGTCAAAGCGGGTATGTGCCAGCACAAGTCCAGATAGACCTGCTGGACCCGGGCATTCTTAATGGTCTTCCTCAACTGGGTTTGAGGCGGTTCAGGGGGCCTTTTGGGTTCTGCGCCGGTTCTCGGGGGGAAATTCTGAACCAGGGCCTCGATGGTCTCCAGGGCTTTTTTTGATTGGAAGTCTCCCACCGCAACCAAAACCATGTTTCGGGGGGTATACCATTTGTCCATGTACTTCAATATCATTTCCCGGTCAAAGGACCGAATGGTGTTTTCATAGCCGATGATGGGTCTGCCATAAGGGTGTTTCCGGTAACTCAAAGCCATCAAGGCCCAGCTGAGCTGGTTTTCGGGAATATCCAGGGAGCGCCGATACTCCTCCAGGACCACCTCTTTTTCTTTTTTTAATTCCGCCGCGTCAAATAGGGAGTGCTGTACCGCATCCAGGAGCACATCCAGCGCCGTATCAAACCGGGCGCTGTCGATTTCCACATAATAGACCGTGCGGTCAAAAGAGGTATACGCGTTGATTCGGCCACCTGATGTTTCGATGGTTCGAGCAATTTGACCGGTATTCTTGGTGGGTGTCCCCTTGAAAATCATATGTTCAATCTGATGGGTCAAACCCGCCTCTTCAGCCGTTTCATTGGCACTTCCTGTCTTAACCCAGACCTGCACGGCAGCCACAGGGGCGCTGTGATCTTCTTTAAGGATAACCGTGAGGCCGTTTTCGAGGACGAATCTCTTTGCGCCTTCGGTGACGGACATGGCATGGCCGGAACCGGCCGGAATGATGCTCAAGAGAGCTACAGTAACACAGAAATACAAGACCACCTCAACGTATTTTAAAGATTCCGCGATTTTTTTAAAGACTTTCAATGGATTAGCCCTCCCAAAAAATATACCTTATATATTGTACGTTTTTTCTTGACATACAACATATTGTGTTTAAAATAGAAACCCTCTGGAAATCGGGTGCATCAATTCCTACTTTTCCAATCTTATGTCAATCACGCCGTAGAAACAAGTACCGGAAACGGCAATATACCAAAGTTAAATATGAACGGGAGAATGTCCATGGGTCAGCAAAGCAAGATTGTTTTTACCGAAGGGGAAGCTTTTGATCTGGGTTCATACAGCTGGGATGACCGCCGGTTTTCCGATCTTCTGGTCAAGGAAAATTCTATCAACTCGGATCAAGCCATGGACGTCAGCCGGTTTTTGAAAAATGAAATCCACAAGCTGGAACTTCAAACCATCACCACGCCCATCATCGAACAGTTGATCGAAGCCAAATTGCGTGATTTCGGGCTTTCCAAAACCTCGCCCGTACGATTGGACAGGTCTTTTTTCATCAAGCGAGGGCTTGATTTATCCGACAATGCCATTCGGGTGCTGGAAAGGCGATATCTCAAACGGGACCGGAAAGGACGGATTATCGAAAGCCCGGAAGAGATGTTTGCCCGAGTGGCACACCATATCGCCTCAGCCGAAAAGCGCTACGGTGGTGAAGAGCGGGTCAAAGAGGTCGAAGAGGTCTTTTACCGCCTGATGACGGAATTCAAGTTTCTCCCCAATTCCCCCACCCTCATGAACGCAGGCCGCGAACTGGGCCAGCTGGCCGCCTGTTTTGTGCTCCCCATCGAAGACAGCATGGACGGCATTTTTGATTCCCTCAAGAGCGCGGCCCTCATCCATAAGTCCGGCGGCGGTACGGGATTCTCTTTTTCCCGTTTAAGGCCCAAGAAAAGCCGTGTGGGAACCACCGGCGGCGTTGCTTCAGGTCCGGTCTCCTTCATGAAAATTTTTAATACGGCCACCGAACAGGTGAAACAGGGCGGGACCCGAAGGGGTGCCAACATGGCCATTTTAAGGGTTGATCACCCGGACATCATGGAATTCATCCACTGCAAACAAAACAATGAAGAATTGAACAACTTTAATATTTCCGTGGGGGTCACCGACGCTTTCATGGAAGGCGTCAAGGCAGATACGGGCTATGACCTCGTGGACCCCCGGGATGGCAGAAAGACGGGTCAATTGAAGGCAAAAGAAGTCTACGACGCCCTGATCCGGCGGGCCTGGGAAAACGGGGATCCGGGCATCGTGTTCCTGGACAAGGTTAACCAGGACAATCCGACACCGGGCCTGGGTGAAATCGAGAGCACGAATCCCTGTGGCGAACAGCCGCTTTTGCCCATGGAAGCATGCAATCTGGGCTCCATCAACCTGGCTCGGCTCGCCGTTGAAACCGATGAGGGGCCGGCTGTTGATTACACGGCACTGAAGGAGGTGGTCTGGGAGAGCGTTCATTTTCTGGACAATACCATCGACATGAGCCGGTATCCCCTGCCTGAGATCGGCGATATGGTGAGGGGAAATCGCAAAATCGGCCTGGGGGTCATGGGGTTTGCCGATCTCCTATACCAGTTGCGAATCCCCTATGATTCCGAAAAAGCCCTTGAAACGGCCGAGGCGGTCATGGCCTTTATCCAGGAAGAATCCCACCGGGCATCCCGGCAGCTGGCGGAAGAGCGGGGCGTTTTCGGCAATTTTGATAAGAGTGCTTTTAAGGGACGAAAAGAATGCTCCTATCGGAACGCCACAACCACCACCATCGCACCCACCGGAACCCTGAGTATCATCGCCGGATGTTCCAGCGGTATTGAGCCGCTGTTCGCCCTTAGTTTCGCCAGAACCGTAATGGACAATGATCGATTGGTGGAAACCAATCCCTACTTTGAAAAAAGGGCAAAAGAAAAGGGGTATTTCAGTTCGGAATTGATGGATGTGGTGGCCCAAAAGGGGACCATCGGGGGAATTGGAGAGATTCCTGAGGAAGATCGAAACATTTTCGTAACAGCCCACGACATTGTGCCCGAATGGCACTTGCGCATGCAGGCGGCCTTTCAAAAACATACGGACAACGCGGTTTCCAAAACCGTCAATCTGCCGAGGGACGCAACGGTGGACGATGTTCAAAAAGTCTACGACCTGGCCTATGCCCTGTCGTGCAAGGGCGTTACCATATACCGGGACGGCAGCAAGGAAAACCAGGTCCTCTCATTTACGGACAAGGAGAAGCAGCCCCATGGCAGGTTCATGACCGCCGTGGAAGAAAGACCCGAAACCCTGCTGGGCTTTACCACCAAAATGACCACGGGCTACGGCGCGCTTTATGTAACCGTCACCGAGTTTGAAGACCGACCCTTTGAAGTGTTTGCCACCATCGGAAAATCCGGCAGGTCCACCACCGCCAAGACCGAAGCCATCGGCAGGTTGGTTTCCCTGGCACTCCGGTCCGGTGTTCATGTGGAAAAGATCGTGGGGCAACTCAAAGGCATCGGCGGGGAACACCCCATTTTTCAGAAGGACGGCCTCGTGCTGTCAATCCCCGATGCCATCAGCCGGGTCCTGGAAAAACGGTACCTGCAGGATCAGCCTGTCACCAAACGGGGGAAAAATGAAAACAGCCTCCTGGGGGAGACCTGCCCCGAGTGCAGCCAGACCATCAGCTTTGAGGAAGGCTGCATGACCTGTCACTTCTGCGGGTTTACCAAGTGCGGATAAACCAAGACCAATTCCGTTATCGGCTTTTCTTTTCTCTTTCAACAGCCCGATAGCCGATATCATTCCGGTAATAAGCACCATTCCACTCGATGGAGCGCACCAGTTCATAGGCCTTTTTCTGGGCCTCGCTCACGGTTTTCCCGAGAGCCGTGGCACAGAGCACCCGGCCGCCACTGGTCACCACTTCATCGTCCTTCAATGCCGTGCCCGCGTGAAAGGCCTTGACCTCCGCCTCCTCGGCCCCCGCCTCCTCGGTATGGAGAAGCCCGGTAATCACATCACCCTTTTCATATGCAACCGGGTAGCCTCCCGCCGCCATCACAACGCCCAAAGCGGGCCGTCCATCCCATTCTAGCTGAATTTGATCCAGACGTCCTTCCGTAGCCGCCAGGCACACATCCGCCAGATCCGATCGAAGCCGCAGAATAATGGGTTGAGTTTCGGGATCTCCGAACCGGCAGTTGTATTCCAGGACATTGGGCGTACCGTCACTGTCTATCATTACACCCGCATACAGGAAGCCTTTATAGGGATTTCCTTCGGAAGCCATGCCCTTCACGGTGGGCTCAATCACCTCTTTCATAATACGCTCGTGAAGCGCCGGGGTAACCACTGGCGCCGGCGAATAGGCACCCATGCCGCCCGTGTTTGGGCCGAGATCACCGTCGTCCCGGGCTTTGTGGTCCTGACTGGTGGCCAGCGGCAGGATGTGGGACCCATCCACCATCACAATGAAACTGGCCTCTTCCCCTTTCAAGCACGCTTCCACAATAATCCGCCGGCCCGCCGCGCCAAAGGATTTTCCCGAAAGCATCCCTTCCGCCACCTCAACGGCTTCGGCCTCGGACTGCGCAATAATGACCCCTTTTCCCGCAGCCAGCCCGTCTGCCTTCACCACCAGAGGCGCGCCCATTTCGTGGATATAGGCCTTTGCCGGAGCAAGGTCCGTAAATGCTTTATACTGGGCTGTGGGAATACGGTGGCGGGCCAGAAAGTCTTTACAGAAAACCTTTGATCCTTCCAGCTGCGCCGCACTTCGGGTGGGCCCGAAGCATTTCAACCCCACCTGATCAAAGCGGTCCACAATTCCTTCAACCAGAGGCGCTTCCGGCCCCACAATGGTCAATTCAACATTGAGTTTCCCCGCAAAATCCTTCAGCCCTTCCACGTCATCCGACCCGATCGGGACATTTTCCACACCGGGTTCCCCGGCCGTTCCCGCATTGCCCGGTGCCACGAATACTGTTTCTACCCTGTTTGACTGGGCCAACTTCCACGCCAGAGCATGCTCTCTTCCCCCACTACCCACCACCAGAATTTTCACGACATATCCTTTCCGGAGTAAATGCGCGACTCCATCCCAATTATTTCTTCAATACTTCTTCGAGCTTTTCCGATAACCCCTCAATGGAGAAAGGTTTTTGAACAAATCCGTTGGCACCGGCATCCAGAATTTCCTGAGCAGGACCATCCAGGGCAAATCCGCTGAAAACAAGGACCTTGAGTTCAGGCCTCGCTTCCATGACGAGGGGATACACCTGGGCACCACCCATATCCGGCAATTTGATATCCAGAAGCGCCACATCAATGGTGCCGTCAAAGGAAAGGGCTTTCTGGACGGCCTCCTTGCCGGTGGTGGCCTCAATGGGGGCATATCCGAGTCTTTTGAGGGTTGCACAGGTGATTTCCATCACATCTTGCTCGTCCTCAATAACCAGAACCGTGCCTTTGCCCCGTCCCGGAGCTGTTTTTCGGGGGACGTCCCGGGCAGGCGGCTGTGTTTCCCCCATGCCGGGCAGGAGCATATGGACACGGGTTCCCACCCCCGGCTGGGATTCCACAGTAATGGCTCCGGCATGGTTGGACATGATCCCGTAAACAGCGGCCATGCCCAGGCCCCTGCCGATAAAATGGGTGGTAAAGAATGGCTCGAAAATCCGAGCCAGGGTTTCTTCATCCATTCCTTTGCCGTCATCGCCAACGGTGATTTTAACATAGGGTCCCGGCTTCATGGGCCCTTGGCACGAAGCCTCATTCAGCTCCACATTCCGGGCGGAAATCCTGATGCGCCCGTCTTTTTCCATGGCCTCGTTGGCATTGGCCACGATGGCCGATACAACCATCTGCATCTGAGTGCGATCCGCTTTCACCTGCATCAAGTCCAGGGGCAGATCCGTTTCCAGACGAACAGAGGGTTTCAGGGTATGCGCCACCAATGACAGGGTATTTTCCAGAAAACTCCCTATGGGCGTGGTCTGTAAATGGTAACGCCCTCCCCGGGCATAGGCCAGAAGCTGTTTTGTCAGATGAACCATCCGGTGGGCCGAAGCCTTCATATCCTCGAGATTTCGCGAAAAATCCCGGTCTTCCGGCGGATCCATCTCCATGAGGCCAATATTTCCGGTAATGGCCGTGAGCGCGTTATTGAACTGGTGGGCAACACCCCCCGCCAGGGTGCCGAGAGAATCCATTTTACGGGCCTCCTGGAGTTGTGCTTCCAGGCGTTTTGTCCCCGTGATGTCGTGGCCGAACACCGCCAGTTTGGTCACGCGGCCATTTTCTGAAAAAACCGGGAAAATTTTCCAATCAAGTGCCATCCCTTCCGTTTCCTCCGAAAAACTGACAGGTCGTTTTTCGGACACGACTTTCAGGGCTTCTTCCCTTCTGGTTTCCACCACCTTTTGGGGCAGTAAGTCATAAATGTTCTTGTCGATCATCTCCTCAGGCGTTTTTCTCAGGCCATGGGCCGCAGCGGCATTAATGGCCAGCACGGTTCCATCCGGGGCCAGCAACAGGGCATTGTCGTGGGTGGCGTCGAACATGACCCGCAAAACCCCATCCGCGTTCCCGTTAAGATCCCGTTTCGACCCCTTTTCAACTTGCCGGCATTGGGCCAACGCTTCTTCTAGATGTGCTATTTCTTTTTCCAGTTCCTCATAGGTAGGTTTCCGGTTCATAAAAAATGGCCTCCAATCATTTATGATGCAGGTATGAACGGATGATTGCAAATCAGCGGTTTTTGACATATGGTATTGGTCTCAAGGGACCGTCGCCCAATGGATGACATCGGCTCAATCTAAATACAAAAATTAAAGGAATTCGCAGAACTTGTCAAATAATTTTCAGTGAACATGAACCATCACAATATCAAAAGGGAATTGACCCATGCGGAAACCGTTCTGAATCATGACCATTATGATTTTTCCGCAAAATATCTGGCTGTTTGCCGGATTCATACACTGGCCGGGGCCCAGCCCGAAAAGATTGGCCCAAAAACCATTGCCGGTTTGGAAAGTCTGTTTTATAACCGCGCCGTTTCAGGCCAGACCCAAGCCTATTTTCTGTTCAAGGAGGCGGCCGGGGCTCTCTGTTCCGTGCTCGCCTGCCTTCCCCATGACGTCTGTGCCCGAAAGGCTCATGATACGGTCATGAATCTGCTGGGCCGAACCACGGGTCAGGCTCAGAGGGCTGCTGCTGAAGCTTTAGGCGGGCTCCCCTTCTCCATTTCAGGTCCCTTGCCGAACCCAGCAAACGAAACCGGCCCCCCGGTGGTGGAATGGCAGGCCCTTCTGGAAGAAACCGGAACGTCATGTGAGGGGATGCCCCGTTTTATGGGGAGAAGCCTCGTGGTTAAAACAGCCGTGAACGACCGCCTGCTGGTGGTCAAACTGGCCGGCGAAGGGGACAACCCCGAATCTCTGGTTCAGGAGGCCGTCTGGCTGGTTCATCTGAGGCACGGCGGTTATGTTTTTCCGGTGAGGTTTCATATCCCTCACGTCATGACCATTGGCGGGAGTCTTTCTTTCCGGTTAAAAGACATCCCCGTCCCAGCCCCGAGCGGGACAAAGGGCCATTTGGAAGGTTTCGCCATCGCTTTTCTGGCGCACCCGGATTACTTCAGGTATCCAAATGAAATGGATTCAGAAAAACAGCTGGGCCCTGAAGAACTCTCTGAAACCGTATGCCGGAATGCGTTCCTGTTTGGGAGACTGACCGGCATGGGCATGATTCATACCGCTCCCATACCCCTTTTTCATAACCGGGTGCAGGGTCCCAGAAGGGATGATCAGGGCCGATATCTCTGGCAGCGGGCCGGGAGACTGGACCGATGGCTCTGGTCCTGCCGGTACCCCAATTTCGGCCTCTCCGGCATTCGGGATTTTGAACACCTGGAGCCTTTTCAGGGACCCGCCAGAAAGATCTATTCCGCCATGGGGGCCCAGCTGTTGAGTCTTTTTCTGGTGACGTGCAGCTACTTCCGCATGAAAGAGTGCCGAAAGGTGGGATCAGAACCCGACGGCCGGCCCGTGGATGCCAGGGAGCTGTTTCAAAAACCCCTGCTTGAGGAAATCATTCAGGGCATTTTTCACCACTATTACAGCGGTTTTGTGGGAAGCCCTTTCAGGGGCGCCCTGCCGGTCAATTTTTCCGCTCTGGCAGAGCGCATGGTGGATGAGATGGGCGTGGATCGATACATGGAAGAAATACTGCGGGTTGCGGACCAGCAGGAAATGACGGACGCGGCTTTCATGGATTTTTTGCTGGAACGTGGTGTATCATTTGAACATGCACAGGAAATGGCACGGGGAGCGGAAGATGTCACCCTGCATACCGGGCCCCATCTGGGCGGGTTTAACCAGCAGATATCCATTCCGGAGCTCATTGAGTCCGTGGGAACCATGGCGGCCCTGTGCATTTACGGAAGGTACTGTGAAGAGAATTCAAAATGAGGAAGAAAATTCGAAATGAGGAAGAAAACCCATGACAACAACTTATGAAAAACTGATCACGAAAAATCTTTCAGGCCTGTTTGATAAACTCCCTCCCGATCTGGAAACGCGTCTGGGGGCTTCAAGAAGCGGTGGTGGGTTCTCCCTTCAAGCCTTTGGCGAAACCGCCTGGTTCGATCACGAACAGGTGACGTTTTCCGGCCAAAAAGACGTGGATCCCAAAGGACTTCTGGTCTCCCTTTATGCAACGCATGCAGGACTGGAGAATATTCAGATCGAACCCTTGAAGGCCTTCAAGGATTTTCCGGGAAGCATGCCCTATCACGGGGCTTTCAGCGCCAACAGCGAGCGGGTATTGATCCCCCATGTGAATAAAATCCAGGAAAAACAGGGCGTAATTATCTCGGCTTTTGATGGTGAAGCCATAAAAAGCGGGGACTTTTCCATGCTGCTCTATCCCTTCCCGAAAATTGCCGTCTGCACCATTTTCTACCTGGAGGATGAAGATTTTCCCCCTTCGGCCACCTGTCTTTTTTCTTCCAACGCCCTTGATTTCATGCCTTTAGACGGCCTGGCCGATGTGGCGGAATACACATCCAGAAAAATCATCCGGATGGTATCGGAATAAGGACCCGGGGATCATGAACGAAAAAAGCATGAAAAATGATATGCCCCAGTGGAAAAAACTGCTTTCAGAAAGTATCGTAACCCTGGATGCTTTACCCCACCCCCTCCCGACCCACCGGGAAAAACTGGAGCGTATCATATCCCGGTATCCCATGCGCATCAACCCCTATTATCTGGGGCTCATAGGCGAAGAAAGCGACCCCATATACCGCCAGTGTGTACCGGATATTCGAGAGTTGGACGATGCGGACGCGGCGGCGGATCCTTTGAACGAAGAGGGGCATTCGCCCGTTTACGGCCTCACCCACCGGTATCCGGACCGGGTCCTGCTCCTGGTGTCTTCGGAGTGCGCCATGTACTGCCGGTTCTGCAATCGAAAGCGAAAAGTGGGGCGTGGATCAATGGTAACGGATACGTCCATTGAACAGGGCATTGGCTATATCAGAGCACACGAGGAAGTGCGGGATGTGCTGCTCTCCGGCGGGGATCCCCTGCTCTTGGAGGATGACCGGTTGGGGGAAATCCTGAGGGCCATCCGCGCCATATCGCACGTTGAAATCATTCGGATCGGCACAAGGGTCCCCTGCACCCTGCCCCAACGGATCACACCGGAACTGGCTGGTTTGCTTCAAGAATTTCATCCCCTCTATATCAGTGCTCACTTCAACCATCCTCTCGAAATCACACCGGAAGCCGCCCTGGCGTGCAACCGGCTGGCCGATGCGGGAATCCCTTTGGGTTGTCAGACGGTCCTTTTGAAAGGGGTGAACGACGACGTGAGTATCATGGGGACCCTGATGCGGAAACTCTTGACAATCCGAGTTAAACCCTACTATCTCTTTCATGGCGATCCGGTCCGGGGAACATCCCACTTCAGGACTTCCATGAAACTGGGTTTGGATATCATACGGGGACTGCAGGGCCATACATCCGGCCTCTCTGTTCCCCATTTTGCCATGGATCTTTTGGGCGGTGGCGGCAAGGTGCCGCTTTTGCCGGATTACCTGACGGGGCAGGACGGTGATGCCCTGCTGGCGACCAATTATGCGGGAAAATCGTACCGTCATCCCGACGGGAATGATAATTAATGCAACCAAAAAATAGACCTTTGAAAAATGGTCAATTTTGTTCAAGATCAAGGAAGACAAAAATTTCAACCACAGGAATATTCTCAATATTTCGAGGATTGAAATTTGAGACTGACGCAGAGATTGGGCAAAAGGGGGCGTTTTGCAAAGGGCTCATGAAAGGAGATCCACACTATGGTCAGAATCACATGTCTGGGCGCGGCAGGAAGTGTCACCGGTTCCTGCTACCTGGTGGAATCACCCGGTAACAAAAAGATTTTGGTGGACTGCGGGCTTTTTCAAGGGGGCCGGCAGATGGAAAGCCGCAACCGGGAACCGTGGGGATTTGATCCGAAGGAGGTTGAAATACTGTTTTTAACCCACTCCCATGTGGATCACTGCGGGCGGATACCCAAACTGGTGAAAGACGGGTTCCAGGGTAAAATCATCACCACGCCACCGACCGCTGAATTGTGCGAAATTATGTTGCTGGATGCCGCCCACATACAGGAGATGGACGCAGAATGGCAGACCCGCAAGAATTCCCGCCAGGCCAAGTCGCCCGTGGAACCCCTTTACACCACGGAAGATGCGGAAAAAAGCCTCAAATACCTGGCACCCGTGGAAAGAGATCAGGTGTTGACCCCCGGGCCGGGAGTGAAAGCACGGCTTAGAAATGCCGGGCATATCCTGGGCTCTTCAATTCTGGAATTGTGGATCGAGGAAAAGGATGAAACCATCAAGGTGGTCTTTTCAGGGGACCTGGGCAAGCAAGACCAGTTGATTGTGAGGGATCCCCATGAAATTTTTGACGCCGATTATCTCTTCGTGGAGTCCACTTATGGGAATCGTCTTCACCGGAGCTTTGACGACAGCAAAAGGGAGTTGGTGGAAGCCATCAACTACAGTGTTTCCCATAACGAAAAAATCCTTATCCCCGCTTTTGCCGTGGAGAGAACCCAGGAAATCCTTTACATCCTGGGAGAATTCCATCGCGAAGGGCTCGTTCCGGATATCCCCATCTACCTGGATAGCCCGCTGGCCATCAAAGCAACCAAAATATTCAGGAAGAACAAGAAATATTATGACGAAGAGGCCAGTGCCATCGTGGATGCGGGTTTTGACCCTTTTGACATGCCCAATTTAAAATTCACCCCCACCACCCGGGAATCCATGGCCATCAACGAAAAGCAAGGCTCGGCCATTATTATTGCCGGCAGCGGCATGTGTACGGCGGGACGGATCAAACACCACCTGAAGCACAACTTGTGGCGAACCGGGGCCAGTATCATAATCGTGGGGTTTCAGGCCAAAGGGACCACGGGCAGAAAAATTGTGGACGGTGAAAAACAGGTCAAAATATTCAGAGAAAATGTGGCCGTCAGGGCCAAGGTGTTTCCCATTGGCGGATTTTCAGCCCATGCGGATCAGGCCGATCTCATCGACTGGATTTCCCATTTTGAATCCAGCCCGAAAGTCTTTGTGGTGCATGGCGAAATGACCGCCAGCGAAACCCTGGCATTGGAAATTCATGAAAAGCTGAACCTGATTACCCATATCCCCAAATGGAAAGAGCATTTGATCCTCAAATCAAAAGACGTTTCCGTGGATGAACCGGTACCCGAAAAAGAAGGGCCTGATGTTAAAACCACCCTCTTGAACAACATCATTGATCTTGAAAATGAGCTCAAGGCCCTAAGGAAAAAGGTGAAAACAGGAACTCCTGACAAAGAGATGGGAGAGGAGCAGATCGATCAGTTACAATACATCCAGGAAGAACTCAAATCCGTTTTGACTTAAAACCCTTTATTCTACAAATATTGTTCCCTGTTCTCCATAAAGGCTTTGAAGATCCGGTAGTATTGTGTTTCTTCATAATCGATGGGTTCAACGGGGATATGATCAAAGCTGTAGATGGTGGCACCGGGACAGGCCAGTAGGATGGGGGAGTGGGTGGCCACGATGAATTGCGCATGGCCGGCTTCTCCCATTTCCTTCAATATGCGAACCAATTCCAACTGGCTTCTGGGGGAAAGGGCTGTTTCCGGTTCATCTAAAAAGTACAGACCCTTAATTTGATACCGGGTTCTGAAGAATGTCATCATGGATTGGCCATGAGATTGGGTGACCAAGCTTTTACCACCGAAATATTTCAGGCTTTCCGGGTCTGATTCGGCCCATTCTTCCACGTATTCAGCAAAATTTCTAAAATTTTCAGAGCCGAAGAAAGATCCATGCACATACCCATTTGTCCATTGAACGTTCACATACCGGTAGAGCAGTTCTTCATAAGGATTTGATTCCATACGCCCGCCCTTTTCCTTTTCCCAGATATGGATGCCGCATTTCTGACACAGTGCCCTCAGCAGTGTGGATTTCCCCGTGCCGTTTTCCCCCACCAGAAAGGTCACCGGGGAGGTAAAAGCAAGACGTCTGGTTTCCTGAAGGATTTTCAAATTGAATGGGTAATACCGGGTCGTGGGATATTTTTCTGGAAAAAGTCTCATTTCTGTCAGGTGCATCCTAAAACCTCCCGAAAATTTCTTTGCCAGTTCCATGCTTGACTTTATGGGCCAAACACACTAGCCTTCTCCCTAGTTTTCAAACGCCTTTTAAGTGTCTCGGCGCATCAAGAATTTTCAACACCATCGGGCAGCTGGAAAAGATGGATTCACAGAACATGTATCCCCTGGTTATCATCCGCATGAAAAATTTTCATGCGGCGCAGCTCATTGGGAATAGGCCGTGGCGCTGGTGCCGCGGTTGAATATGTCAACCAATATATCAGGAGTGAAAATGTCATGAAAACTAAGAAGATCTTTTTACCCGAATCGGAGATGCCGCGTCAATGGTACAATATTATGGCGGATATGCCCACACCCATGGAACCGCCATTACACCCGGGAACCGGACAACCGTGCGGCCCCGATGATTTGGCGCCCATTTTCCCCATGAACCTGATTGAGCAGGAAGTGAGCCAGGAAAGATGGATCGACATTCCCGAAGAGGTGCTGGAAAAGTATGCCATCTGGCGGCCAAGCCCCCTTTACAGGGCTTACAACCTGGAAAAGTTCCTTGATACACCGGCCAAAATATACTTCAAGAATGAAGGTGTCAGCCCGGCCGGAAGCCACAAGCCCAACACGGCCATTGCGCAAGCCTACTACAACAAGGTGGCCGGCACCAAAAGAATCGTCACCGAAACGGGGGCGGGCCAGTGGGGAAGTGCGCTTTCCATGTGTTGCGCCTTTTTCGGACTGGAATGTAAGGTTTTTATGGTGAAAATCTCCTTTAACCAGAAGCCTTATCGCCGTCTCATGATGGAGACTTGGGGGGCTCAGTGTGTTGCCAGTCCCAGCAGTGAAACCAACGCCGGACGGACCATTCTGGAACGGGATCCTGAATCACCGGGAAGCCTTGGCATTGCCATCAGCGAGGCGGTGGAAGAAGCTGTCAATACCGATGGTGCCAAATATTCTTTAGGAAGTGTTCTGAATCATGTGATGATGCATCAGACGGTCATCGGATTGGAAGCTCAGAAACAGATGGACATCGCCGGGGATTATCCGGATGTGGTCATCGGATGTGCCGGAGGGGGCAGCAATTTCGCAGGGATATGCCTCCCCTATGTGAGGGACAGAATCCATGGAAAAGATGTTGAAATTATCGGTGTAGAACCCAGTTCATGCCCCACCATGACCAAAGGGCCCTTCGCCTATGACTTCGGGGACACGGTCCAGATGACCCCGCTCTTGCCCATGCACACCCTGGGGCATAATTTTGTGCCCGCACCCATTCACGCCGGGGGGCTCAGATATCATGGCATGGCCCCCATCGTCAGCCAGTTGATAGTGGATGAATTGATCCAGCCGGAATCCATCAGCCAAATGGAAACGTTTGAGGCAGGCGTCACATTTGCACGAACCGAAGGGTACATCAGTGCACCGGAGTGCAACCATGCCGTGGCCATGGCCATCCGTGAGGCCAAAAAAGCCAAGGAAGAGGGGAAGGAAAAGGTCATTTTGTTTAACTGGAGCGGACATGGCCTGGTCGATATGGCCGCCTATCAGGCTTATTTTGAAGGACGGCTCAAGGATCATCCCCTTCCGGAAGAAGAAATCAAACGGGCGCTTGAGGACATCGCACCGCTGCCCAAACCACAACAATACAAGGCCAGTGGTTTTGATTAGGCCTTGAAATTACAGCATCCGGCCCCGGTAAAGCCTAACTTACCGGGGCCAGATGTGACATAAAGGCCTATAAACAGGCGGACAAAGCATGACGGAAAACCTCCCCCCGACGGATGAGCAAACCATTCGATGCCCCAGACTGGGCCATCAGATCTCTTTTTCCTTTTGTCGTATTGAAAGCAAAGGTCTGCCATGTTTTAAAACTTTGGATTGCTGGTATGCCCATTTTCCGGTAGAAGCCCACTTAAAAACGGAATTGTCACCCGAACAATGGGAGAAATCATTTGATCGTCCATCGCAACCCAAAATGGCATCCCTGCTTGAACTGATCGAACAGGCCAAAAAAGTCAAAAAACAGGAAACCTGATAAAATGCAAGGGGTTTCCTTTAGCCGGAAGGTGGCAGGCATTCTCCTTGCCGCCGGAGCGTCCACCCGTATGGGCAGCCCGAAGCAGCTATTGCCCGTTGCCGGTGTAACCCTTGTTGAAAGGTCATTGACATCCGCCCTCAAATCCCGGCTGGACCGCCTGGTGCTGGTTTTAGGGCACCGGGCTCCCGAAATTGAGGCGGCACTGGGCGGGGTTGGGCGGAATCCGAAATTGACCGTCGTCCACAACCGACGTTACCGGGAAGGCATCAGTTCTTCCCTGGTTGCCGGGTTTGAGGAAATCGATCACAGCCACGACCATGGCATGATTCTTCTGGCGGATATGCCCTTTATAGATCATGATGTAATCAATCTTTTGATTGAGGGTTACCTGGAGGCCCAACTGCCCATGGGGGCCATAAAAATAGGCGAGCGCCCCGCTCATCCGGTCGTGTTCAGGCGCGACCTTTTTGCCGAACTCAAGACACTTACCGGTGATGTGGGAGCGAGATCCCTTCTTAAAAAATACAACGATCGGGTGTGCCTGATTGCTCCCGGAGCAGGCTATGACGGAAGGGATATTGACAACCGGGAGGATTATCGGAATTTTCAAACGGATATGAAAGAAAGGAATAAGGCATGAGCAACATCGTAGTGGTCGGAACACAATGGGGTGACGAGGGAAAAGGGAAAGTCGTTGACCTTCTGACAGCCGGAGTGGAATTTGTTGTGAGATTTCAGGGGGGGAACAATGCCGGTCATACCCTGGAGGTGGATGATCGGCAGTTTATTTTTCACATCATTCCGTCGGGCATTTTGTATGAAGACAAAAAATGCCTCATCGGAAACGGTCTGGTGGTGGATCCGGAGGTGCTTTTAGAAGAAATGGAAGGATTGAAAAAGGCCGGTATCACCGTGGGACCCGAACGGCTTTCACTCAGCGAAAAAGCGCACATGATCATGCCCTACCACAGGGCCCTGGACCTGGCCCGGGAAGCGGCAAAAGGCAAAGACAAGATCGGCACCACAGGCCGCGGCATCGGGCCCTGCTATGAGGACAAAATCACCCGATCAGGGATTCGCGCCGTTGACCTCACCGAACCGGATGTTCTGGAAGAAAAGATCCGAACGAACCTGCAAGAAAAGAACTTTCTCTTAGAAAAATTCCTGGGTGCCTCCCCCTTGGAGGCCGAACCCATCCTGGACCATTATCTGGCCATGGGTAAAACACTGGCCCCTTATATCACAGACGTTTCCGTCGAACTGGATCAGGGCGTAAAAGCCGGGAAGTCCATCCTGTTCGAAGGTGCACAGGGGACTCACCTTGACATCGACCACGGCACCTATCCCTTCGTAACCTCTTCCAATCCCGTTGCCAGCACCGCTTGTTCGGGCGCAGGGGTGGGGCCCAACCAGATTCATCACGTCCTGGGAATTGTCAAGGCGTACACCACGCGGGTGGGCGCAGGCCCCTTTGTTACCGAGCTTAACGATGAAACCGGTGATTTCATTCAGGAAACGGGGAAAGAGTTCGGCGCAACCACCGGCAGGCGGCGGCGTTGCGGGTGGCTGGACCTGGTGGTGGTGGGAGATTCCGTAAGATTGAACGGCCTGGACAGCATGGCCATCACAAAGCTGGATGTTTTGACGGGCCTTGAAACACTCAAAATCTGCACCGGGTATGAAGTAGATGGACAAATGGTCCATCAAAGACCGGCGAGCTTAGGCAAAACCGAACAGTGCAAACCGGTTTATAAGGAAATGCCCGGATGGAAAGAAGACATCACCGGCGCCAGGGAGAAAAAAGATCTTCCCCAGGCGGCAGTCGATTATCTTTCCGCCATCGAGGAAATTACGGGCGTCCCCATTTCCATTATTTCCGTGGGGCCGAACCGTATTGAAACCATCGTGGTGAAATTGCCGGGATCATAAAATATTAGATGACACCATGAGCACCTGTGATAAACAATACCATGTGATCGTTGTGGGTGCCGGTCATGCTGGTTGTGAAGCGGCGCTTGCCGCCTCAAGAATGGGACATCCCGCCCTGCTGTTGACCATCAACCTAGATCACGTGGCCGCCATGAGCTGCAATCCGGCTATCGGTGGCCTGGCCAAGGGGCATCTGGTCAAGGAGATCGATGCCCTTGGCGGCGAAATGGCCAGAAATGCAGACGAAACGGGCATTCAGTTCCGGCGCCTCAACACACGGAAAGGCTTGGCGGTGCAGGGATCCCGGTCCCAAAATGACCGAGACCTTTACCGCAAACGCATGAAACGGGTCGTTGAAAGTACGCCTAATCTGGATATCCGTCAAGCCATGGTGGACCGCCTGCTGATCAAAGAGGGAAAGATCTACGGCGTTGAAACCCGGATTCACGAAAAATTTCTGGGGAAAACCGTTATTTTGACCAACGGCACTTTTTTCCGGGGGCTGGTCCACATCGGTCTGGATCATTTTCCAGCGGGTCGAATGGGAGATCCCGCATCCACACGATTGCCCGAACAGCTGTCTGAGTTGGGTTTTGAACTGGGCCGATTGAAGACAGGCACCACCCCCAGGCTGAACAGCAGAACCATTGACTACGAGGGACTGGTTGAGCAACCGGGGGATGAAAATCCAAGACCCTTTTCCTTTACCACCACCCGGATTCCACTGGCCCAGGTCCCCTGTCATATTACCTATACCAACGCAAAAACCCACGACATTATCCGTGAAGGCCTGGACCGCTCACCCCTTTTCAGCGGCATTATCGAGGGGACCGGCGCCCGGTATTGCCCCTCCATAGAAGACAAGGTGGTACGCTTCGCCCAGAAAGAACGGCATCAGGTTTTTCTGGAGCCTGAAGGACTGGAAACCTTTGAAGTCTATCCCAACGGGCTTCCCACAAGCCTGCCGGTCGACATCCAGGCCAGGATGGTGAAATCCATCCCGGGCCTTGAAAAAGCCGAAATTCTGCGGCCCGGTTATGCCATCGAATATGATTATATCAATCCTCTGGAGCTGAAACCCACCCAGGAAACCAAACGGGTGGCAGGGCTCTTTCACGCAGGCCAGATCAACGGCACCTCCGGGTATGAAGAAGCTGCGGCACAAGGGCTTCTGGCGGGGGTCAATGCGGTCCGGAAAGTTCGCAATGAAGCACCGGTGATCCTTTCACGGTCAGAGGCCTACACGGGCGTTTTGATTGACGATCTGGTAACAAAAGGGACCCGGGAACCCTACCGCATGTTCACCTCGCGGGCGGAATACCGCCTTTTGCTGAGGGAAGACAACGCCGATTTCAGGCTGCGGGATCTGGGTCATGAACTGGGGCTGGTCTCAAAGGAAATTTATTCCGGTTTCTGCAAGAAAAGGGAACAGGTTCAACATCTGCTGGAAAAGCTGAGAGGGGTCACATTAAAACCGAGCCCCGGAATTCAAGACAGACTGAAAGAGTTGCAAACCCCACCCATCAAGAAAGCCACCTCCCTTGAACAGCTCCTGAAACGAAGTGAAATCTTTTTTGAACACCTCCATGTCTTCGACCCGGAACTGGCAGATGAAAATGAAGCCGTAGCCGTGGAGGTGGAGACGCAGATAAAATATGACGGGTACATTCAGCGGCAGCGAAAAGAGGTTCTTAAACTGAAACACCTGGAAACCAATAAACTTCCCGAAGAAATCGACTACGGAACCGTTCACGGGCTTTCCAATGAGGTAAAGGAGAAGCTGGGCAGGATCCGGCCCTTATCCCTGGGGCAGGCCGCCAGAATTTCAGGGATAACACCGGCGGCCATCACTGCCATCCAGATACACCTCAAACGATGATGGAAAACCATATGACCCGGTTTTTTTTCCTCACAATGTTTTTTCTCTTAGCGGTTTGCGCATGTGGCGATGAACCGGTTTCTTCAAAGGAAAGCGCGCCCCCTGAAAAGCCGGTTTCCCAGGAAAAATTCCACCAAGTCACCGTGAAAATCGTTGAAGCTAACCCACCAAGGGGGGACATCGAATACGTGGGCGTGCTTGAAGCTTATCTCAAGGTCAGGATTTCAAATGAGATTGGTGGAATGATCGAAAAACTTTACTTTGAGAAAGGTGACCAGGTCAAGAAGGGCGATCTGCTGGCGGAAATCGGCAGCAGCAGCATGCGCCTTCAGGTGCGCGAAGCCACAGCCGCCAGGAATGCTGCAAAAAGCAATCTCAATAAATTGGAGAAAGGGAGCCGCCCCCAGGAAATTCAAATTGCCACAGCTTCAGTGCAGGAAGCGGAAGCAGCTCTTTCAGAAGCCCAGAAAAATTTCAAACGGATTGATCGGCTCCATGAAATTCGTGCGGTTTCAAACAGCGCTTACGACTCGGCAGAACGGCAGATGAGTACGGCCAATGCCAGAATGGCAACGGCAAAACAGCGGCTGGATCTGGCGAAGAAGGGTCCCCGAGTTGAAGATGTGGCTGCGGCCCGGGCCCAGCTGGGCCAGGCGGAAGCCGCCCTGGCGCTGATGGAAGATCGATTAAAAAAATCAATCCTTCGCGCGCCCATCAGCGGCACCACCGCCTACCGGGATGTGGAAGCGGGGGAAGTCATTCCGGCGGGGACGCCCATCACATCCGTCATCGGGCTGGATCGCCTCAAAATAAAGATTTCCCTAAACGAAAGGGACCTTGACATCCTTTCAACCAAAAAGGATTTTCAATTTACGGTGGATGCCATCCCCCATGAGACGTTTTCGGCACGGGTTTTTTTCCTGTCGCCCACGGCCGAATCGGGTACCCGGTTTTTTCCCATGGAACTGGCGGTGGAAAACCCCGACTCCCGCATGGCGGACGGGATGACAGCCAGAATAAAATTTCCCATTCTAGGCCAGAAAAAATCCATTAAAATCCCCGCAAGCTGGCTGGCCGAGCAAAACGGACGGGTGGGGCTTTTTGTGATCCAAAACCAGAAAGCGCTTTTCAAACCGGTCCGCCTGGGGTCCTACTATGACAACCGGGTGGAAATCCTTTCGGGCCTGGGGAACAGGGAACGGGTTGTCACCAATCCCGCCGGCATCAGGGATGGTGACCCGGTAAACGTCACGGCCCGGTAATCCGCACAGATCCTCCCCACAGATCCTCCTCGGATGCATCTACTTTTCCATTTTATCCACCATCTTTTTCAGGGTCCCCAGATATCCCTGGAAGCAATTCAGATAAAAAGAGAGGGCTCTGGAAAAGTTCTTGCCGACCAATCCGCCCACGATCAGTAAACTGATCCTTTTCTGTCGGGTCAGTACCTGCTGGGAACCCAGTAGAATCCGTCGCTCCTCACGGGGGAGCGACCGCATGAGCAACCGGAGGGCACTTCTGGCACGGGGTTGATACATCCAGAAATAGAGCAGATCCAGTGCCGAGATAATAATAATTTTTCCAAGATCCTGAATTTCAGCGCTTTTTGCCACACCCAGTTTACCGGGCGTTTTCAGGATTTCCGTGGTTCTGGTGTCTGGAAACAGAAGTTCCAGCCTGGCATGGGTTTCAAATATCTGTCCCATCTTGGTGCGGTAGTCCCTGATGCGGGTCCGAATGTTCTGGTATCGATCCGCCAACCCCTCGATAATGCCCGCCACCAGATCGGATGCACCTTTGCTAATAACCGCGGCCCACTTTTGAAGGATGCCATCCACACCCGGGATATGAAATGCAACCAGGACACCGGCAGCAGCCCAATTGAACAACAGGGCCACGGGGATGCTTAAAATGCTTCTGAACAGGTTCCCGTAAACCGCGCCTTTGGGCAATCCCCTGAAAATATTATGGCTGCACAGATACAATCCATTGGTGAGGGCCATAAAACCGTAGAGCGCCACAGGATTGCTTGCGGTGGTGATGCCGAAGCCCTCGCTCAGAATCAGGGTCTTGGCCACGTAATCGAGAAGGGGGACGGAAAACCCCGTAAAAAGCAATGAATCCGCCAACCGCTCCCATTTCACGTAATCATTCCACCTGAGCAAGGGTGAACGCCGGATGCCGCCACCCCCCAGTACCGATTGAAGAATGTTCCTCAAACCCGTAATGCCGAACCAGATAAATGCGCCGAAGTAAGATAGAAACCACCAGTCTTTGGTCAGAGCGAAGGTGGCAAAGGCCGGAACGAAACCGATAAGGATTTTCAGGAAATTTTTAAGCCCCGTATTGAGATAGCGCCAGGAAAGCCGGCGAGGTTTTTTCCGGGAGACGGCGGGCGCAAGGGAAAAACCGTTGTCGGCATATTTTAGAACGCCGCCCAGGGTGATCACGTTGCCTTTTTCTGTAAAGCGTGTGGATTCCTGTTCAATCACCCAGTCATGGGTCTTTCGGCTCCCTATGAATTCCATGGTCGGAATGTGGCGAATCCACCGGTAAAAGGTCTTCGTAAAAGGTGTAGGACCGGATTTCAGGTGAACGGTTCTGCGTTTCAGAACCCCAACGGCAATGGGAATTCGGTCACGCGGGGATTCGGTACGGCCAACGGCCTTTTGAGCCCGGCGGGGAAGTGTGTCTAAAATGACCAGCCCCATACCGTGCACCCGGGGGCTCCGACCGGTGGAATCGCTCCCCATTCGTGCCTTCAGGTGGGACCCTTTGTAGAAATCCCGCAGGGCAGCAATATCGTGAAGGACGTTGGAAAGCTTTTGGATTCGATCTTTCTGCTGATGATCCCCGGATGAGAGCAGTCTGGCAATAATGTCGCGCGTCAACCTTTTCAACTGGATCACATTACCGCGGTTGATGGCCTCCAAAAGTCGACTGATCTCAGGTACCTGATCCGTTTTTCCAGCCGCATAATCTTTGAGATTAAAAATTTCAAGGCGATCGATCATCCCTTCGCAGTCATAGAGCAGTTCCAGTACGTCTTCCACTTGGAGATCGCTGAGATTCAAGGTGATCCGATAACCCGGATGGAGCTTTGACAACCGACAAATAATTTCTTTAGGGGAAAGCTGGAGCATGCCGGGAACGCCAGTTCCCTCTTGTGGGGTATAAGGATCAGGGATCTGGGGGTTCTTTGCAGGCCCGAGGAATTGTTCCAGTATTTCATCCGAATCCATGCGGTTCATGGTTTGCACCAACCGTGCAATTTTCAGGCGTTCTTCGTGTTGGGCTTTCGGGTAGCGATCCCGTAAGGTTCTCACCCGGGCCGCCATGGGAGGGAACATTTTAGCGTATGCGAATTCCGCCAGATGGACAAGGGAGGGCTGTCCCGTTCCCACGAAGGATAGAAATGCCGAAGGGTCCAGAAGGGGTACGTCGAACTCCAGGGATTTCTGGATATTGGGGCCATGGTTGGCGTTAAACGCTTCCAGGACTTTCAAAACGTGCTCTTTTTGATAGCTGCAGACCTCTTGTCCCTCCGCCATGAGTTCTTTTACAGGGGGTTCTTCAAGGAAACACAAGAAATCCTGAGCATCGGAAAATCCCCGTGGCACCCAGATAAGCTGAACGTACCGGTTGCGGAATCGGGCATAAAACTCTATGCCGATTCGGATGTCGATGCCCATGATCCGGGCCGCCTCCAGGATTTCAATGGCAAATCTGGCCTCCAGGCGGTTGTAATAGACCACCCGCAACCGGCGGATGCCTTTGATCCAGGCATCCATGATCAAGTGGCTGGAACTTTTTCGACCCTTGGTGTTAGCATCATGGACATGGTCGTCAAAGGAAAGCTGGTTCCACTCCTCCGGCATTTCCAGAAGGTGATACTGTCGAAGCTGTTTACGAATGATGCGGGGGTTCCCGGAAACACTTGCCCTGAAATCATGGGCCAACTCAAGCTGGCGCTGTTCATTTCCGTGCGCCCTCACCAACTCCTTCATGATCTGAAGCAGGACCCTTGCGGTGTTCTTGGGAAGTGGACCGGCGGCTGTCAGAAGAACTTCATCCCTCAGGGACCTGAGGGCGTTTAACCGGTCATCCACGCCGCCCGCTTCCATGGACTCCAGCAGGTGGATGACGGCGAAAGCGATACGAAGCCCCTTGGATTCGGAAAGCTCTTTGATGCCCCGTGGATGGAGATAGGGATACACCATTTCCCGGCGGTATTGGCGGGTCGGGTCCTTTTCTAGGACTTCGTTGACAATGTTCAGCAGCTGTCGATCCCGCTGGTCAAAAAGCAACATGAGTATCCCTTATAGGCGAGAGGTTGAGGGAAAATATTATTGAGACCTTGACCATCGTTGGAAATGCATAAATACACGGGCAGCTTCTATAATTTCTACAGCAAAGGCAAGGCATGTGGCGGAATCGTCTTCGTTGAAGGCAGCATCGGGGGTAATATCCGGAAGACCGTTGGGGTACCTATTCTTTTCACTGCTCATAAATCGTTTTCCCTTCGGACAGAATTTTCTGTATAAAATTCCGCCCCGAAATCCGATCAAGCTCCTCAGGCGTGTAAATCAACATGTCCACTGATTGACCTTTTATGACATCATAGACGTCAAGAAAGTCGTCGTATCTGTCAAAAAAACGTTTATCACTGTTCATGACGATCATGAGGTCAAAATCACTCTTTTTCGACCGTGTTTTGCGTGCGGTGGAACCGAAAACAACCGCTTTTAATACGTTATTTCGTTTGAAAATCGGCGCCAGTAGCGCTTCGAAATCCTTTAGCAGGTCAATGGCCAGTTTATTGATACTTGACTTTTTCAATTTCTATAAGTTCAGATAAGTTTGCATTATGAAATACTCAGGAATGATCTGATAGTATTTTAGTATTCCGTCGTATTCAAGTCAAATGGTTTGAAAACAACAATTCCAGTACAGACAGTGAAAGTGAAACGTAAAAATTTTTATTCCAATTTCATGACAGTAAAATGAAATATAGGGATTCTTATTTCACCATTATCATTGGAGAATGAAGTTTCAACACAGATCAGACATCCAGGTTGATTTTTGGAGATCGAGAGTTTTATTCAATCGCCTTTTCCCACAAACCGTCGAATTTCATCCTCAAGCGCTTCCGCTTTCCCATAACCAAGGTCAATGATACGATTAATTTTTTTCCTGTCCAGGGTCACGAACCTGACGGGCAACATCTTATCCGGGTAAATAATCAAGGCGCGGGGGGGCTTTTCCTGCGCCATTTGTTCCAGCACAGAGACCTGGGAATTGTAAATTTGTGCTGCCTCCCAGAGCCTTTCCACCATCCAGTCGTGCTTCTTGAAATACCGCCAGAAGAGAGCCCGACCCAGAAAATTCGGGGGTTTATCCTCACAATCCATGGGCTTTGAAAGAATCGCCACGACTTTTAACGTCCCTTCATCGGGAAGGCCCTTCAAGGGAAGTGGGTTGACAGTTGCGCCATCCACATATTCGCAATCATTCATGGAGACGGTTGCGGGATAACAGCCCGGAACGGCCATACAGGCTTTAAAGGCATGGTAAGTGGTTTTTCCCTCCAGGGTCAAGAACGCCTGCTCCCCTTTTGGGACCGTTGCTGCGGCAAAGCGGCAGGCCATTTTGTTGGCCATGAAGGCAGGCATATCCAGAGGGTATCTTCTCTTAAAAAGATCATCGACCAGGAAATCAATATTCAGGACCGGTCTTTTCGTAGACAGGGCCAGGGACGCGGCAGGGATATTGTGGTAACAGACGAACTTTGGGCTGGTCAATTCCTCCCGCCAGACTTTTTCTATTTCCTCCCGCTGACCCGCGGCAAAATAGGCCAAGGTCGGTACGCTCGCCGATACGGCCACGGCAGCGTCAAAATCAGCAAGATTTTTGTCCATAAGGGCCATCACTGCCCCTGCAACAAACCCCGCCCTCATGGCTCCACCTTCCAGAACAAGTCCCAGCATGGCGATCACCTTCGAATTTTATGTCTTGAATGTCACCCCTTTAATCTCCGCATCTTTTGCCACTTTAAAAATTGAAGTGAAAACCATCACTTCCTTTTGCGCCTCATCAAAAATCGTTGCCTCGCCTTCGAGGACCCTGTCTTTCATGATTTTGGCGCTGGCCCTGGCGGTAACAATGCCCTTTCGCACCGGACGGAGAAATGTTGATTCCATGGAAATGGTGCCGAAATGGGTTTTAGGGAAAAGCATGCTTTTGATGGCCATGGCCACTGCGGTGTCCGCAAGACTGATGAGGGCACCCCCGTGCAGAAGCCCCCCACCCTGCACAAAATCGTACAAAACAGGCATGGTCAGCACGGCCTGCCCATTTTCAGCTTCCAAGATTTCCATGTCCAGCAGCCGTTCAAAGGGAGCGCAACTGATCCAGGCATCCATCCGGACTTCATGGGGACCGGTATTTTTGCTGCCTGTTTCATTTAAAAGACCAGAGTTACGGTTCATATGTTTCACTTACCCTTTGATTTTTCTGGGGAATGCCTCTTTCCCGCCATCTATGGGTGGAACGAAAAAATGACACAATAAACAGAATATTTCAACGATTTTCCGAGAAATGTGCCACAAAAAATACCTTTTGGGGTATCCTCGGAATGGGTTGAAAAAAAGGTTCAAAACCCCTATTATGGTGAGCATGTCTGCAAAAGGATGTATTTTGAGAAATTTTATCATCCGTTAAGGGGGCTTGGGAAATGAAAAAGCGGTATTTTCTTGTGGCTTTGATGGCGGCGTTGGTTTTTTCCGGCGTATCGGTATTGGCGGGCGGATCCATGTGGGTAACCTCGGAGAAGGCTCGGCTTAAATCAAAACCCAAAGCCTCTTCCACAACCCTCACCACCGTCTCCGTGGGCGCCAAAGTTTCCGTACTGGAGTCCAAAAAGCGCTGGTATAAAGTGCGGACCTCTTCCGGGAAAAAAGGGTGGATGTACCGAGGGAAATTATCTGACACACAACCTTCAAAGGAAACAGAAGATTCCGATAATTTGTTTGGATCCATGCAGGCCAGCAGTATCAGCGCTGATGAAGCCCAGACTTCCCGAAGCATACGGGGTCTGTCCAAGGAAACCGAGCAGTACGCACAGCAGCGGAGAACGCCGGAGGTATACAAAAAAGCCCTGGATCAGGTCCTGGCCATTCGCATCACGGACAAAGAAGTGGATGTCTTTCTAAAAGAGGGAAAAATCGGAGAATATGCTCCATGATTGCAGATATCTTTCAAACGGGGTCCAGCCATGGTTAAAAAGAATGTGATCATTTGTCTTGTATGGGCGGTGTTTCTTTTTTTTGTCGGCGCCGTTTTTGCGGATGGTGAAAACCGGACCGTAAAAAGGGACCACTCCGGTAATCTGCAGCTTGCCGGATTGCTGGACCAATTGTTGAATCCCGAAAGCAAAGAGAGCAAAATTCTTTCGGGAGCGGTTTCGCTTCTGGGATCTGCGTCTGAAATTGACAATAAGTCCGAGCGAACTATTGGTGAAAGCCTGGCCCTTGAAGGATTCCACCGTTATGGATTGCCCGTCAAAGACAAAGCCCTTCAAAAATATGTAAACCTGGTGGGTAACGCGGTGGCAGCAAATTCCGAACGTCCTGGAATTCCATACAATTTCGTGGTGGTGGAAAGCCCGCTGCAAAACGCCTTCAGCTGCCCGGGGGGTATCATTTTCATTAGTTCGGGCCTTTTGAAAACCATCAAGAGCGAGGACCAGTTGGCCGGAATCCTAGCCCACGAGGTGGCCCATGTGGGACACAAGCATGCACTGAAATCCATCCAGCGGGCACAGTTTTTTAACGGTGTTGGTAAAATTACGTCCGCCACCATGGAAGGGGAAAAGGGCAAAGAGTTCGAGAACATGATTGGCGGTCTGCAGGATACCCTCTTCGACAAAGGCCTTGACCAAAATATGGAATTTGAGGCGGACAGAAGCGCCATGGAAACCGCCTACCGTACCGGGTACGACCCCAATGGTCTCATTCAAGTGCTGAAGGAACTCAAACGGATTCAATCAAAGTCCACCCGGAAAGGTTCCTGGTTTTCCACCCATCCCCCCCTGCAGCAGAGGATTCAGAAGTGCCAGGCCCAACGCCACCAATACCCAGATGCAAAGACCCTGGCCCATCTTCCGGATCGATTCCAGAAATATAAAAACCGTATCCCGAACTGACATCTTTTTTGTGCTCTTTTCCATTTCCAACCCGGAGTAATGACCATGAATGTTGCAGGGCGCTCTGACAAGCTCGACAAACCATACGGCGCTGAAACCATTCCGCCCGTTCGACTGCCGCTGGACATGGGATCCCTGGTGGAAGCCTTCAAACACATCCTGGACCGGGTCTATTCCGGTATTATTTTCTGCGACAAGGATTCCAAAATCCTGTTTATGAATCGTTTCTACGCCAGTCTTCTGAAAGCGGACCGGGAAGAGGCGGTGGGGAAACATATCAGAGAATATTTCCCCCTATCCCGCCTTCCCGTGGTTCTGGAAACAGGCCAGCCGGAACTGGGTAAGAAATGCAGTCTCAGAACCAATCTTGCCCTCCTGGTCAACCGGGTGCCCATCGAACGGGACGGTGAAACGGTGGGCGTTGTTCTGCAAACCACATTTCGGGATTTCACCGAGATCAATGACGTGATGACCCGCCTCAACCTGCTGGAAAAAGAGGTCAACTTCTACAAGGAGGGATTGGACAGCATCCTTTCGGCCACCCACTCCTTTGAATCTATTGTGGGGGGAAACAAACGCCTGGTGGACGCCAAAAGAACGGCGGAAAAGTACGCCAGGACCGATTCCCCTGTTTTGATACTGGGGGCCACGGGAACTGGAAAGGAGTTGTTTGCCCACGCGGTCCACCTGGCCAGTGGACGAAGAAACGGGCCGTTTGTGTGCGTCAATTGTGCGGCAATCCCGCGGGAACTTCTGGAGTCGGAACTTTTCGGCTATACGGCCGGCGCATTTACCGGCGCCAAACGGGGGGGGAAGTCCGGAAAGATTGAGATGGCCCATGGGGGAACCCTTTTCCTTGATGAAATAGGGGATCTCCCCTTAAACGCCCAGGCCAAGCTGCTGCGGGTTCTGGAAACCAAGAAAATCGAGCGGGTCGGGGGTATTAAAACCTTTGATGTGGACTTCAGACTGGTGGCCGCCACCAATAAGGGTCTTCGAGAGATGATCCACCGCAATGAATTTCGTGAGGATGTCTTTTACCGGCTCAATACCATGACAGTTGAAATCCCGGCGTTATCCGAGAGAACCGACGATATTTCAGCGCTGGTTCATTTTTTCCTGAAATCATCCGGGAACAAGAATGTAGAAGTATCTGAATCCGTCATCAAGATGCTGGAGTGCTATTCCTGGCCGGGCAATGTCCGGGAGTTAAAAAATGTGGTCATGCGGGCCGTCAGTTTAATCGAAGGGGATACCTTTGAGGCGGAACACCTGCCCATGGAAATCGTTCGTTTTCAGTCCGATTGTCCGGATCCAACACCGTCCCACATCGGCTCCCTTTCAACCGAACTGAAACGTTACGAAAAAAAAGTGCTGGCGCAAGCCTTACGCTTGAACAATGGCAACATGAGCAAAACGGCCAGACTGCTCGGCATTTCCCGCTCCACCCTCTATGAAAAGTGTCGGGCTCATGAGCTTTGATACCCTTGATCCCACCACCCATATGTTGTGGTCGCAGGAATTCCCAGAGTAGCTGCAGAAGTTGAGGGGCTGCTAGGAACATGTAAGGTTTATTGCCACTTTTCGAAGGTGGTAATTTTTTGGATATCCAAATGAAATCAAAGATGCCATGGCGCGAAATTCGGGCGCTCATTTCACGATCTTTAGACTCCCCCAAATCGGATATATTATCAGGTTTTTGATCTGTCGAAATCATTCTATACTGTACTGATATATCAGGTGAATGCATTTTCATGATGGCGCCAAAAACCTTGACTTTCTTTCCAACAAAACTTCAAAAGGCCTACAAAAAATGCGATTGATGTGAAATGTACTATTACCCCCCTGTGCGACCTTCAGAAAAGGTTTGTTTTGAGGTGCAAGTTCAAATGCTCGCGATGATGTTTTCCGTTCGACATCGTTGATTGTGAAGGTTGAAACACAACTCTGACTTAAATTCTTACTTGACAAGTACCTTAAAGAGATTCTAACCTCTTTGGAATTTTGATTGATTTAGAGGTAATGGGGCCTCTTCCGCGTGATGCTGGCAATTTTTTGTCTAATGTCGTGCTGAAGGGGTTTTTTTGGTATGGGCGCTGAATATTCCTTATGGAGCAAGGATGTTTAAAACAATATGGATATCTTTCTTACTATTTTAATGTGGACGGCCGGCGTTGCTCTGGCCATTCAGGCCTTTGTAGGCCTCAGCTTTTTTGTCTCTTCCATCCATGAGAAAGAACCTCGGGCGACTTTATGGGGATTTCTACAGTTCCTGGGAATGCTTGGCGTTTTTGTGTTTTTTTGGGTGCTGGCCTCCTCCGGATTCTTTGACAGTGGTTTTGGAACAATTTTGTTGTTACTGGGTTGTGTATCAGGTGTTGCGGTCGCGGTTGTTATCATGCGGCCAACCATGGTAAATCACCGTGCCCTTAAAGGCAGTATGGGGTATGTGACCGGAGATCTGGAGAGATTCGATGAACGGGACCACGTGTTTTCCCGCAATCGCGCCCTCAGGCCCGGTTCAAAGGAATACCAGACATATTACGCGGATCATCCGGAAAAAGAAGCACGCGACGCCGAACGGAGGGCCAGGGGCGGTCCCATTGGAATTCCGGGAACCATTGACAAACCTTACGCGCATGTCGATGTGGCCATGCTTATGGGGTCTTTGTCCATGCCGCACCATCTCTCGGCTCCGGAAATCGTAAAACCAAAACCCCACCTGCTCTTGCCCGAAAAGAGAAGAGAAAATCCTGTTCAGCTTTCTCCCGAAGAGGCCTCCATCCGGGTGAAAGGGTATGTCGGGAATCTCGGGGCCGACATGGTGGGAATTACCGAAATCAACCCCCTTTGGGTCTATTCACACCGGGGAGAGATATTTCACGAGAACTGGGCCGATTGGGGTAAGGAAATTGAGTTGACCCATCAATATGTCATCGTGTTTGCCGAGGAGATGTCCCTGGACTTAATCGGTCCGGCGCCCCATACTCCAACGCTCATTGAAAGTATGAACAATTACGCCAAGGGAGCCTATATGAGCACCCAACTGGCGGCCTTCATTGCGAACCTGGGCTACTCGGCCACGGCCAACCATCTGCGCCACTACGAACTGGTCCTGCCGCCCGTTGCCGCGGATGCGGGCCTGGGTGAGATCGGACGTCTGGGATACCTTTTGACCAGAGAATTCGGCCCCCGTGTCAGGTTGAGCGCGGTAACCACGGACATGCCGCTTTCCTGCGATAAGCCGGTGGATATCGGTATTCAGGATTTCTGTAAAATCTGCAAGAAATGCGGGGTCTGTTGTCCTTCCAGATCCATACCCCTGGATGAGAACCCCGCCGAATATAACGGCTGCCTGAAATGGAAACTGGATGATGAAAGCTGTTTCAATTACTGGGGCAAGGTGGGAACCGACTGCAACGTGTGCATGAAGGTATGCCCCTGGAGTCACGCGCGAACGTTCCCCCATCGACTGATTGTATGGCTCATCAGCCGGAATTGGATCGCACGTCGTATTTTTTCCATATTGGACGACATCTTCTACGGTCGTAAACCCAAACCGAAAACGGCTCCCCGGTGGGCCTCATTTGTAAAACCCGAGCTTGGAAAATTGAGACATGATTAACGTGATTCGGTATTTGTCAGATCCTCTGGTGCTATCTGAGGTGTTGTTGCCGTAGATTTTCTAAAATCGAGAATTGGGTATCAATCAAATGTTTGACACGGACCGCCGATACCAAGTATTATAAAAGAAATCGGAAAGTTACACATGGAGGGTTTAAGATGATTCCTTTTGGCACCCATCGGAAATAAAAGGGGGAAAATGACTGTCTACTTTGAAGCGCACGTTGGGAAAAGTGTTGCCGGGACGTCAGTGGAGATGGGACGAGAGGCGGCCACCCGTGCACTTTCCCAAAAGAAAAAATTCCACCCCAGTCTGGCATTGGCCTTTGTTTCCGCTGAACTGGATGTGTACGAAGTCAATCGGGGACTGATGGATGTTTTGGAGGATTGCCCGCTTATGGGCTCCAGCACCGCCGGGGAGATCGCAGACGGGTTTCTGAGAAACAGTGTGGTGGTGACCCTCCTTTGCTCTCCGCATATTAATGTGAAACTGGGCATGGGAGAAGGGGTTTCCAAAGATTATCAAAAGGCGGTTGATGAAGCACTCAAAAATGCCCATATAACCGAATATTTCAATGCCAGATTTCCCGAACACCAAATGCTCAATGTTTCGACTTCGGGAACGCTGGGGGTATCACCTGTGTTGCTTATGCTCTTCACGCCGGGTGCCACTAAAAGCAGCTTTTCTTTCACCCACGATATCCATACGTTTCTTCGCAAAAGCTCTGCCAACCGGATCCCCATATTCGGTGGCAGTTCTGGAGACTATTTTCGATATGGCCCAAACTACCAGATGATCAACGGCCAGGTCTCCAACGACGCAGTGGCGTTGGCCTTTCTGGAAACAGAGGTCCTCTTCGGGTTGGGCATGTCTCATGGTTTCTCTCCCACCACCAAACGGGCACTGGTGACACAGGCTTCCGGCCATATGGTCCATCAATTTGACAACCGACCGGCGGCGGAAGTTTATGCGGAACTGCTGGATATCCCCGTGGGTCAAATCAAAGACAACCTGCCGGCGCCCCCTTCGCCTTTGAACGAACACCCTTTTGGTTCCATGGATGTTTACGGGAATTCCCTCCTGCTGGTGCCTGAGCGGATTCTTGCGGACGGTTCCATCCAGTTTCCCCATCTCGTGGGAAATGACCGGGTCATGACCCTGATGCAGGCGGATCGGCGCGAGGTTGCAAAAGCAGGGGTGTCCGCTTATGAAAAGGCCGTCCGGTACGGTGGTTTGAGCAAACCATCCATATCGATTATGCTTTCATGTGCGCTACGGTTGACGGACCAGGGGGAGCAGGAAGAAATCACGCGGATGCTGGGCAAAATGAGTCTGCCCCTGTGTGGTTTTTATACCTTTGGAGAAGTGGGCATTTTTGATGATGGCCTTCCGGTTTATAATAATCAGTCCGTCTCTACCCTGGTTTTTTCCGATGAGCTGAATCCAGTGGCTTCCCTGATGCACCAGAGCAAACGGGTCTACCGGGAATTCTCGGCGAGATTGGACGCAAAAGAATCCCAGATCAGATCCATAAACAGGGTCAACCGGATTATCCAGGATGGAACGGATACCGGTAGCCTGTTGATGGCGTTGACCACGGAACTTTCCGCGTTGTTCCCCTGGGCCCATGGCGCTTTTTACAGACCCATGGACGATTCACCACTATACGTCCTTTCAAGTGCTTTGGATCCGACGACATTTCCCCAACGCATCAGCGCGGATGAATTGAAGGAGGAATTCCATTTTGTCGGTCTGGACAGTCACGGTAAACATTTCGGGGTCCTTGCTTTGAAAAGGAAAACCAGTGAAAGCGCGCCGGAAGAGGAAGATCGGGTACTGGCGGAAATCATCGCCAACCTGACAGCCGGCGGACTTCACAGGATCGACTTGGATGGCAGCCTGGGCATGAAAATGAACCAGTTGGAAATTCTCAACCAGTTGGGTTATGAATTCAGTCGACAGATTATTCCGGCCGTTCAGTCCCAGAACATCGTCAGGCATGTGAGGCGCATCCTGGGCGTCTCTTTCGCGACCCTCTGGCTGGTGGATCGAACGCACCGCCTCTGGGTTAAGGAAGCCGTGGACGGAGACCAGCAGGTTGAAATGGGAGACATTGAAACGGAAAATGATGAAAGGCTCACGAAATGGCAAATTGAGCACTCCAACCCTTTGTTTTTTTTCAAGAGATCCGATCAAATCTGCCCCATAGATCTGAGAGCCCCTTTTCCGTATAGCTTCGTTACGGTTCCGGTCATCTATAAGGAAGAACTTCGGGCTGTCCTGAATCTCTATGCCACGGCGGAAAAAACGTTCCTGTTCTATCCCGACCATATTTCCGACAACATAGCGTTTCTTGAGGGGATTTCGTCCCAGGTGGCCATGTTTATTGAAAATCGATCATTGAGCAAACATTCAACCTTTTATCGGGAGATACATCATCGGGTCAAAAACAATCTTCAGAATATCGCGGCCCTTCTTCGAATGCAGCTTCGAAGGTTGGATCACGTTTCACCGGAGCAGGCACTGACGGACAGTATCTCCCGAATCATGAGTATCGCTTTGGTCCACGAAACCCTTTCCGAGGGGCAAATCGGCATGGTGGATTTGGGGCGTCTGGTGGGAAGCATCAGCAAGGCTGCTGAAACGGACCGGACAAGCAGACCATGGATCACCCTGGACTTGTCGGAACATCCGGTGATGATCCCTTCCCGGGAAGCGACCTCCGTGGCCCTTGTGGTCAATGAGCTCATTCAAAATGCTTTGGAGCATGGTATTAAGAAAGAAGATGATGGACGGGTTTCCGTCAAGATACGACAGATGAAAAATATGATCACGGTTACGGTTCAGGATGATGGCCCTGGATTTTCGGAGAACTTCGATCCCGAGCAGCATGGCAACCTCGGTTTGACCATTGTTCAAACGCTGGCCGGTGAAGAGTTGAAAGGTGTTTTCGAAATTCGATCAGACCACGGTGCCACCGCTGAATTGACGTTTCCCCTGCCACAGGGGTACCATCCCATGAAAGCAAGGAGCGATATATGAGTTTACGCATTGTGATTGCCGACGACGAACCTTTGCTCAGACGCGATCTCAAAGAGGTCCTGGAGGATCTGGGCTACCGGGTGGTGGGCGAAGCCAAAAACGGTTTGGAGGCATTGAAACTGATCCAACGGAAGACGCCGGACGTGGCGATCCTGGATATCAAGATGCCCGAAATGGATGGCATCCAGGTGGCTCGAAAAATATCCCGGCAGCACCCCGTGGTGATCCTCACCGCCTTTTCCGAGCGGCATTTGATAGACAAAGCCAAAGAAGCCGGCGTTATGGCTTACATCACCAAGCCCTTTCGGGTGGGTGATGTTTCATCTGCCGTTGAACTGGCGGTGAGCCTTTTTATGGAAAAATCAGCCCTCACGGAACGGGTGGCTACCCTGAAGACTCAGTTGGAGACCAGAAAACTGGTGGAAAGGGCCAAAGGATTGATGATGGAAAATGAAGGCCTCAGCGAACCCAGGGCTTACCGCCGTCTCCAGGAAATCAGCATGAAAAAGAACAAGCCCATTAAGGATGTGGCGGAAGCGGTGATCATGATGTATGGGTAACCCGGTTCGAAGAATGAGAGGCGCAGGGAAAATCAAGTCTTGAAATCCCTGCGCCGCTCTTTTAAACGGTCAGATTCTTAAATCTCCACTTCAGACGCCATTTTCCAATCTTTTTTGGCGAGGGCCTTCCAGAAATCCGATTTATCGTCTTTCCACTCCGGACCGAACCGGTCATCATAATACTGTCCCACCCGTTCCATCCAGGTGTTCCAGTAGTTCCGTTTTGCCTGGACCGCCAGAAGAACATCGTTCAAATAATCAATGATATCCGTCATTTTTTCTTTGGGAATGAAATAGGCCGCGCCCATCTTGTAGCTTCTGATGGTGTTTTCGGGCGTTAAGGCATGGGCCGTCAACATAACCGCCAAAACCCCTTTTTCCTGGGCCATATCCAGAAGGGAGAATCCATCCACCCCCATAATGTCCAAAACCGCCAGATCGAAAGATTGGGTTTCAAGTTTTGATTTCGCCTCCTCAAAAGATCCGGCGCGCGTCAATTGACACATCCCCAAGAGTTCTTCAAGGGTATCCAGCACATCCGGCTCATCGTCCACAATGAGGACGGTTTTGCCTTCCAGTAATGTTTTCTCAGTCATCATAACCTCCTACATACTCATTCGTTCGCATTTAGGTCGCGGTATTCAGCAGCCGCAAGAATGATAGTTACTCAGATATTATCGTTTTCTTTCCTTTTCGTCTGGCGATGATTTTACCTTTGACAGGCACCGGACGTTTAATAGTGTCAAGCACGGGACAGTGTTTTTCGACAAAGGCTGCCAGCTTCTTAAGGGTCTCATCATCCGCGTCGCTTTCAATTGTCGTTTCATAGGAAATATCAGTGTAGCCGGCGGGTATGGATTCATCAAGGGCCAGCAGACCGCGAAGGTCCATATTCCCTTCCAAACTGCATTTGACCTTTTTCAAAGGGATTCCCATTACAGCCGAAGCAAAGGCGTACCCTATTTCCTGACATGCTCCCATTGCGGCAAGTACCAGTTCAACAGGATTCATGCCTTCATTTTTTCCTCCCATCTCGGCAGGTTCATCAATTGTCAAAAGAAAATCACGCACATTTGCAAGGCACTTTACCCCTTCGGCCAATTCTACAGTCGCCAGCATAGATGCTTTGGCCATACTGGGGTCTTCAGATATGGCATTTATCATGCCGCTGAAGGTTTGTTTTAAATGATCTTTAGACATATAGGTATCCTTTTTCAGTAAATCGAATAGTCGTAGTAACCGTTGGCGATGCGGTACTTGGAGATCTGCTGACCGCCCAACCATATCTGAGTGATTTTGGAATCCCTGAGATATTTCTCAAGATGATACTCGGGGGAAAGCCCGTTTGAGCCCATGAGTTCGACGGCTTTGTTGGTGATCCAGACACAACTATCGGAGGCATAAGATCGAACGATGCTTGCCTTTGCAACCATCTCTTTGGTGAATGGAGGGCCATATACCTCGGGATGTTCCATCATGTAGGCATAATTGTATACGGCGCCACGGGTCATTTCCATTCGAATGGCCATGTCTGCTAAAATGCCGGCCACCATGCTCCATTGTCGGACCGGTTTGCCGCCGCTCTCCCTTCCCTCGGTATACTCCAGGATGATCTCAAATACCGCCCGCATAATGCCCAGGGCAATCACTGATGAATGCCATTGGGTTCCGGCCATGGTGGCATAGTAAAAATGGGCGTCAGGGCCCGGGCCCACCAATCGATATTCTTTGGGGACACGCACATTGTCATAGAAAATGCTGGCGTTGACGGACGTTTTGAATCCCATTTTGTCCTCGGGTTTTCCGAAACTGAGTCCCGGCGTATCCCCCGGCACAAAGATGAGCGCGATGCCGTCCTCACCCTGCTCATAATCTGTATTACATACGGTAAAATAGACGCTTGAAATACCGGCATGGGTGGGCCACGATTTGCTGCCGTTGATGACCCATTCGTCTCCGTCCAACACCGCTCTGGTCTTGATGCCCCTGCCTTTTAATAATGGGTTTTCAGTGTCCGCACCGCCGGTGGAATCGGTCATGGCGAGGCAGGCATAATTTATTTTGTCTCCGCAAAAAGGAGGAATGAATTTGTCCAGGACCGCCTTGTTACCGGCCACCATGGCCGCCTGAAGCACGAATCCCGCATTGATGCCGCAGCTGACGCTGATGCCGGCATCCCCTCGGGCCAGTTCCTCACAAACGATTCCCAATGTGGTGGGAGAGCCCGGTCCGGTTCCACCATATTCGGGGGGATATCCGGCCTTTTGAATTCCCAGATCTACCAGCTTTTGAAAAACGGATTCCACCAGCTGGGGATCCGTTTCCAGTTCCCGTCGAATGGGCATAATCTCATTGTCCACGAACTTCCGCATCATATCGCGAATGGCGTTTTGCTCTTCCGTAAATGTATCTTTTCTTAGCATGCCGACCTCCTTAATAGAAAAAGCCCCTTTTCCCCATCGGAGAAAAGAGGCCCCATTACCTCATATGTCCATTATTAGACGCTAATTTTCCGGTGAAAATCTGGAACGTTTTTTCAGTCGCCGAAAACCTCCTCTCCCATCAAAATATGGAAATCGGCAACCTGGGGCACCCATTCCTGCAGAAATTGCTGAAATCCTTCGGATTGGGTATCTTTCATCCAGGCTTCCTGGCTGGTGGTGTCCACGATGCCCACATACTTGTAAGGGATTTCCCCTTTCTTGGAGGCGGTGATTTTTACCAGCGTGAATTTCTTGCAGGACGGCAGGCCATTCAGAAAAGGTCCTTTCTTCTCTTCGCAATATTGTTTGTACGCCTCATCGGTTACGCTGTCTTTCAGGTTGTAAAGAATGATTTCCTTGGCCATTTTCTTCTCCTTTTTTGAATTTTTGGATTTATGAAGATGCACACAAAAAAAGCCCCCAGTTCCCGGTCGGGAAATGGAGGCTTCATTACCTCGTGAGTCCGTCATTAGACTCGTTATCTGTGTCTACTAGTGCACGAGAATATAAGAGGTGATGAAGGCTGTCAAGAAAAAAATGCTTGACATGGAAAATTTCGGCGATTATACAAAAAGGAAAAATAGAGCGTGAAGATGCGCTTTGGAGGTAATGGAGCCTCCTTTGTCCGAGATCGGGGCAAAGGGGGTTTTTTTATGCGCCATGAACCGGAATTAACCGGCATATGTGACATTATTTCTATCAATTCGATCATAAAGGAGGTCAACAAAATGGCAAAGCATTCCATGTTCATTAACGGCGAGTGGGTGGATTCCGTTTCAGGGGAGACATTTCAGGACAAAAATCCGGCCGACGGCACATTGTTCGCAGAAGTGCCCAAAGCCAACCTGGAAGATGCGGATCGAGCCCTGGAAGCGGCTTTTAACGCAAGATCCGTATGGGCAAATACGGATCCCGGCGAAAGGGCCCGGGTATTGTATAAAGCCTCCGCCCTGTTGCTGGAGCGGCAAAAGGAGTTCGCCGATGTGCTGATTGGTGAAGGCGGCGCCATGTTCGGGAAAGCCATGTTTGAAACCGGTTATGTGGCGGATCTGCTGCACACCGCCGGTGAAGACTGCCGCCGGATCCTGGGTGAGACCTTTCCATCGTCCCACGGCAAGATCGGCATGACCATTTATCGGCCTCTGGGTACGGTGGTGGCCATTTCACCATGGAATTTTCCGTTGTTGTTATCCTGCAATAAAGTATCGTATGCGTTGGCCGCGGGGAATACGGTGATTCTGAAACCGGCCAGTGAAACCCCGGTGATCGGATTGAAAATCGCCGAGCTGTTTGAAGCGGCCGGACTTCCCGCGGGTGTGTTGAATGTCATCACGGGACCGGGCGGCCTGTTGGGTGACAAACTCATCGAAGATCCGCGGTCAGACCTGATTTCGTTTACGGGTGAAACCCTTACGGGTCGAAAAATCGGTGCCAAGGCCGGGGAAAATCTGAAAAAATTCACCCTTGAGCTGGGCGGTAAAGACCCCATGATCATTCTGGCCGACGCGGATGTGGACTATGCGGTAAATGCCGCAGCCTTCGGCGCGTTCATGCACCAGGGCCAGATTTGCATGTCGGTGGAGCGGATTATCGTGGCTGAATCCATTGTGGAGGAGTTCGCCGGCAAACTGGCAGCAAAGGCCAAGACCCTGACGGTGGGGGATCCCACCCAACCCACCACCATCATCGGCCCTTTGATCAATGACGACCAGATTGAGACGGTCCATGCGCATGTTCAAGATGCGGCCGCCAAAGGCGCCGCCATATTATCGGGCGGGAAATATGAAGGGCGTTTCTATGAACCAACGGTCCTTTCCGGCGTTACCCGGGACATGCGCATATTCAAGGAAGAGACCTTTGGACCGGTGGCCCCCATCATTGCCGTGAAGGATGAGAAGGAAGCGCTGGAAGTGGCCAACGACACCGAGTACGGTCTTTCTTCCGGGGTGATCACCAATGACCTTCAGAAGGCGGTGTTCCTGGCGGAAAACCTGGAGTCGGGCATGGTGCACATCAACGATTCCAGCCTGTACGATGATCCCTACTGCCCCTTTGGGGGATGCAAATCCAGCGGCATCGGGCGGGAAGGAGGACGTCGTTCCATGGAGGAGATGAGCGAGTTGAAGTGGATCACCATTCACAAGGGTGATCGGCAATTTCCTTTTTGAGAAACTTGAACTGAGAAACATAGAGATGTAATGGCGCATCTTTCAGGGGTAACGAAGCCCTTTTGGCCCGGTTGCGGGACAAGAGGGCTTTTTTTGTCTCCGGATTTCCGGAGTTGACGCGGAACATCTCCAAGGCTGTGCTTACTTGGGAATGACATGATTTGAACATAAAAAGGAGGAAAAATATGGGAATGGAACTATTTCACAAGGATACCATGACTGCCGAGGAGCGCATCCAGGCGCTCATGGAGGGGAAACCCATCGATCGGGTGCCGCTAAACCTTCAAGCTTTCGCTTTTTCCGCGGTTAACGTGGGATGGAGCATTTATGACTGGTACACGGATATGCAGAAAAACTTCGATTCGGGGCGCATGACCGCTGAACAGTACGGCGCCATGTGGCTCCCGTTTGGCGGCTACCCAAGCGTGGGGCCCTATGAACTCGGGGGTGAAATGAAATGGCCCACAAGCGAGTGGGATCAATGCCCCAATGCCGAGCCCGCCGCAGAAACCGAAGACGCTGCCTGGGCTCTTGAACTCCCCGATTATGAGGTTTTGAAGGAAGCGGGGTACATGCCCTATTTCAGGGAATTTGCAAAAATTTCGAGTTCAGCGGGCCTTCCTTTCTGTGTTCCCATGTACGGTCCCTGGACCACAGCCGGTAACATTGTTGGCATTGTGAACCTGGCCAAATGGGCCTATAAAAAACCGGACCTGGCACATCAGATGGTACGCTTTGCCACGGATTTCCTATTGCTGGTTCAACAGATTATCATCGATGAAGCCGGAGCACCACAGGGGTATTTTCCGGCTGACAGTACTGCTTCAGCGTCAAACGATCTGATTTCGCCTAAAACCTTCGAAGAATTTGCCTTTCCTTACATCATTGATTACCATTCGGGGCTCATGGAAAAAGGGATCATGGGGATCATGTTTCATTTATGCGGCGATCAAACGAAAAACTACGCGTTTTATCCCCAAGTGCCACTGCCGCCCCTGAGCCAGATCAGCATCTCCCATGAAGTGGATCTGGAACTGGCCATGGAAACGTTTCCGGATTATGTCATACACGGGAACGTGGAACCCTCGCTCATTCAATTGGGGACACCCGAACAGGTCTATGAAGCAAGTCGAATAGCCATTGAAAAAGGGAAGAAACATAAGAGAGGCTTTGTGCTGTGTCCCGGGTGTGAACTGCCGCCCAGTTCACCACCTTATAACGTCTGGATGATGAGCAAAGCGATCAATGATTTCGGATATTACACGTAAGACTTTGAGAAAGGCATTTTTAATGAACAACCAATACTGGAATCCAATACTTGAAACCCTTGACGGAGAAAAACTCCGCGCACTCCAATTGCGAAAGTTCAAACGGATCTTCCAATGGGCCTATGAAAAGTCAAAATTTCATCGCGCCCTCTATGACCAGGCGGATATCAAGCCTGAAGATATCCGGTCTTTTAAGGATATCCATGCCGTGCCCAAAGTGGAAAAGTCCATGATGCGGGATATTCAGCGCAAGGACCCCTTCCCCTATGGAGATGCCCTGTGCGTTCCCCTGGAGGAGGTAACCGAATTCCGTCAGACCAGCGGCACCACCGGACAGCCCGTGTACCAGCCGGATACCTGGCAGGACTGGGAATGGTGGGCCGAGTGCTGGTGCTTTATTCTGTGGGCACAGGGGTACCGGCCCTCTGACCGGGTTTTTATCCCTTTCGGATACAATGTGTTCGTGGCTTTCTGGGCCGGACACTATGCGGCGGAAAAACTGGGATGCGAGGTGGTTCCGGGCGGCGTGCTGGATACCAAAGCGCGGATTTTGAAGATCCAGGAACTCCAGACCACCGCAATGATGGCCACCCCCACCTATGTGCTGGGCATGGCGGATACGGCCCGGAATAAAATGGGGATTGATCCGATAACCCTTTCCATTAACAAGATCACCTGTGCAGGAGAGCCCGGCGCCGGAATTCCCACCACCAAAAAGCGCATTGAAGACGTGTGGGGTGCCAAGGTGTTTGATCATGCGGGGGCCACCGAGATCGGGGCCTGGTCCTTTGAATGCGCGGAGCAGCCTCACGGCATGCACGTGAACGAAGGGCTTTTCCTGGTGGAAATCGAAGACCTGGATACGGGAAAGATTATTGA
>JAERTK010000287.1 GCA_016844935.1 Desulfobacteraceae bacterium
CTCCAACAGGGCCATGCGGGGGGCTTTCGCTTTAAGGGAAAGGTACTCTTGGATGATCCCGAAACCAAAGAATGTGAAACCGGCCAAAAGAAGGATTGCCAGAACAGGAAGTATCCTGGGGAACCTGAACTGCTTTACTCTGGCGGTCCCTTCGGGAACCAGCAACACGGTGAACTTTTTAGAAAACAACAAAACACTCCAGATAGAGGACATTAGCGTGGAGAAAACCATCCATATGGATATTACGATACCGTTTGATAGCATACTCGTTTTTGGCTGTCAACCGGCTTGGTGGCAAATTTTTTCCCGGAAACTTTTTCTCAATCTTTGGGTTCTGCTTTCATTTCCACCACCACGTGGCCCCACCCGCCGCAGGCGGGGCCCACGTCGAAACAGCCGGTGCGGTTGAACATGATTTCGTTGGGATCCCTTCCGTTCATGAGATTTTCGAAAAAGGCGTTGATCAGCACCACCAGGTTGGGCATCAAAAAGGCGCATACCCGTTCGGGGGATTGGGCTGTCAGCAGGTTTCCGGAGGAATCGAACATAATCGTCTGACCCACCCGGTGTTGGGAATGACACCCTTTTGATTCCACCACCGTGGCCACTAAAAGGTAGCGAGACGCTTTTAAGGCATTGGCGAACAGTCGCTGGTATTTAGGCGTTTCGCGAATAAGTTTAAATTCATCTTCCGGAAGATCGAGCCGTTTTTGAATAATCTGTTCAAGCCGGGTCTGGTCCATTTTTCTCTCCTTCAATCATTTTGTTCGGGTACGATTCATGGCAGGTTTGTGTCATGAGATCCCTGCGATCATCGAAAATATCTTCACGGCCACATGAGGCATAGAAACTCAAAAGCGTCAGAAACAGGAGGTTTCGTTTCGTCAAGGTAAACTTCATGTTAAGGGGGCCCATTAAATTCATATACAAGGAGCATACAGTTTTGCTAGAGTGGGTTCAATTGATTTTATTTATCAGAGCAATCAGGAGGAGAGATGATCCCGGTTTATGAAGGCATAAAAGGCCTGATCTTTGACTGTGACGGCACCCTGGCAGACACCATGACCATCCACACCAGCTCATGGCAGGAGACCATGAAACGTTTCGGGCATGATTGCCCGGTGGATTTTCTGCAGCCCCTTCGAGGCATGCCGGCTGAAGAGATTGTGACCCGTTTCAACCGAACTTTCGGGACGGATTTTGATGTTAAGAAGATATCGGATGCGAAAAACAAAATGAGTTATGAAAGGCTGAAGGCCGTCAAGCCCATCATGCCGGTGGCAGAAATTGCCCTGAACTTTCGGGGGAAATTGCCCATGAGCGTGGTTTCGGGGGGAACCCGGAAAAATGTGCTTCGAACGCTTAAAGCCATCGGCATGGAGGACTTCTTTGAGGCGGTGATTACGGCGGACGACGGTATGAAGCCCAAACCCGATCCCCAGATGTTTATGGAGGCGGCAAAGCGCATGGCGGTGTCTCCCCCACTGTGCGAAGTCTTTGAGGATGGCGATCCGGGATTGGATGCCGCCCGGGCGGCAGGGATGCCATTTGTGGATGTGAGGCCTTACGTAAATTTATGAGTCTCAACTGCCTCGACTTCAGGGGCCCATCAGGCGTGGTAGGAACAGACTGAGTCCGGGCCAGTAGGTAATCAGGAGCAAGGTGAATAGCAACAGGAGCAGGAAGGGGAGGGTCGCTTTATACAATCGCACCACCGGCTGATCAAACCGGGAACTGGCAATGAACAGGTTCAGGCCCACAGGGGGAGTGTTGTAGCCGATGGCCAGGTTGGCTAGAAAGATGATGCCCAGGTGGACCGGATCCACCCCGAACCGGTCGGCCAGGGGAATGATCAGAGGGACCACCACCAAAATGGCGCTGAAGATGTCCATCATGCAACCCACCAGGATGAGGAAAATATTGAGGGCTATGAGAAAACCGATCTTGGTTTCCACTAACCCCTCCATAAATTCCAGTATTTTCATAGGGATAAAAGCATCCACCAGATAATTGGTGAATGCGAGGGCCGCTCCCAGAATGATCATGATGCCCCCCACCATTTGCATGCTTTCCTTCATGATTTCAGGAAGATCTCTGAAGATATTGAGTTCTCGAAAGACCACCGTTTTGATTAGCAATACGTAACCCACCGTCAGTGCAGCCGCTTCCGTGGCGGTGCAGAACCCCGAATAGATGCCGCCCAGGATGAGGATGGGAATGGGCAGCTCCCATGCAGCGCCTTTAAGGGCGGAGAAGAATGCATGGCCTGAAAATGGTGGCCGCGCAATACGCCATTTTCGGCCCATGTAGACCGAAAAGAGACAAAGAATCCCCACCATAAGCGTCCCCGGCAAAAGTCCCGCCATGAACAGTTCTTCGATGCTGACGCCTGAAATGAAGCCATAGAGGATAATGGGCAGGCTCGGTGGAAAATGGAGTCCCAGGCTTCCGGAAGTGGTCATGAGACCCAGGGAGAAGTCCTCGCTGTAGTTATCGGAGATGAGCGCTGGAAAAAGAAGCCCGCCCAGGGCAATGATGGTGATGCCCGTAGCGCCGGTGATAGCGGTGAAAAAGGCACAGGACACCAGAGCCACGACCCCGAGACCTCCAGGTATCCAACCGAAAAGACTCCTTGAAAAATTGACCAGGCGGGTGGATGTGCCCCCTTGGGCGAGAAGGTATCCGGCAAAGGTGAACAGGGGGATTGCCAACAGGATGGGCGTGTTGGCCAGCCTGTATATTTCGATTGGGATCACACCAAAGGGGACTTCCGTGGTGAGAAATCCCAGCATGGCCGCCGCCAGGATGCCCAAAAACAAGGGCAACCCCAGAATGATGCACACAATAAGGACGATCACCATGGCGATGATCATTTGAGAAGGCCCCTAACCACCTGTGCTCCTTGATTGATAGCTTTGATGAGAAACCGAAAAAAGAGCAGTGTGAATCCCACGGGCAGGATCATCTGTCCCACCCAGCTGGGTAGGTAAAAGAGGCTGGTACCGCCGAATTCCATCTCCATCATCACATAATCGACACATACCTTGACCATGATGCCGAGGATGAACACGGAAACAAGTGCCAGAATAAACCCCCTGACCGGGAGCCATCTGGCGGGTAGCAGCGCTCCGAAAAGATCAATCTTGATGTGTTTTCCTGTCCTGGTAAGAAGTGACGATCCCAGGAAAGTGAGCCACAGGACCAGCAGTTGAACCAGGGGTCCGGACCAATCCAGATTCCCCAGCATTTCGTTGGCCCAGAAAAAGTGGCCGTGGGTATAAAGACTTCTGAGGCCCACCTGAATAAATGTCAGCACCACCATGGCCCAGAGCAGTGCGATGATCAGCCACCCTTCAACCCTTGCCAGGGCCCGGTCGATGCAATCGAGTGTCTTCATGAGCATTTCTCAGAGCAATTCCTGTCAGGAACCGGGTCTGTTCAAAATTTGATATACTTTTAGAAGGAGTTCCTTGGGGTAGATTCTGCCGGTCAGTTTTCGGGCCACTTTTTCGTGCGTACTGTAAAAGGGTTTACGCGCCTCTTCCGAAGGCATGGGAATTACGGTGATGCCGCTGTCCCGAATTACCTGGATGGCTTCCTCCCTCTGCTGCCGCAGGATTTTGGTGAGGTCCGCCATGGCATTTTTCATGGTCTGTTGCAACAGCGTGGCCAAATCCGGGGGCAGCTTTTTGAAGTATCTGGCGGAAATGAGAATGGCACCCGTGGAGTGTACCAGGGGCAGGCCCATCATGAATGAAAGCCTTGTGTGCCATTGGAGGGCCAGTGCGCCCAGCGGCGGTGCATAGACCGTGTCGATCATCCCCGTATTGAGCGCCGTGTTGACGTCCGTTACGGGAAGGGGGATGGGGTTGACCCCCATGGTTACAAACGTTTCTTTGGCGATGGGATCACCCGCCCATGCCCATATTTTTAGACCCGCAAGATCGTCCAGGTTGCGCACGGCTTTTTTAGAGAAAATATTGACATTTCCCACTTCGGTCCAGGCCAGAAGTCTGAACCCTTTTTTTTGGAACTCTTCTGCAAAAAATTTGAAGAGCTCCTGGTGAACCCGGTCCACCTCCTGGTCATTTTTGAAGAGATAAGGGAGGTCCAGCACGCGGACCATGGGTAGAATTTTTCCAAAACCGACCCCTGAAAAAGCCGCACACTGAAGCTGACCGATTCGCATCTTTTTGAGGACGTCCAGTTCATCACCGGCAATGCCGCCGGCATAAATGCCAAGTCCCAGTCGGCCGCCGCTTTTTTTCCTGAGCTCTTTATCGACGTTCCGGATCTGTTTCACCCAGGCGCTGCCTTCCGGGGCCACCGTTGCAAATTTGATCAGGTACTGAGGCTTTTTTCCTGCGGAAACAGGTGAAAGTAGTCCCATAAAGCATACCAGGGCTATGATAAGAACCATTTGGAATATTGTCTTTTTCATAAAATCTCCGTATTGGTTGCCGGTTGTCGGTTCACAGTTTCCAGTTTCTTCAATTTTCATCCTGCCCCCTGAACTCTGAGGACGGTTATAAAAACAGTTCATCAGCCATTTCAGCGAGGGCTGCCATTTTTTGTTTTACCGCCTGATTGATGAGGCAGGCCTCTTTCAGGTCATGGGACTGTGCCTCCGAAACCGCTTTAGCCAGGCTGAGGAACAAGGCTTTGTCCTGGACCCTGACCGCATAGTAGCGGGCAAAGTAATATTGCGCCAGTAGGAATTTACCGTCACTCAACCGGATGGCCTTTTCAAAATATGTTTTGGATTTCGGCGCGTTTCCTCCCAGCATTTGAGGCCGTGCCGCCAGGATGGTGCCCATGAGCACATAGGGTGCGCCATAATAAAAGTCAGGTTCAATTTTTAGAATGCGTTTCAGGCAGGCTTCGGCAAGGGTGCTTTCGCCGATGGCTGTGGGGTTGTCCAGGTTCAGGTTGACCCAGGCGTTCCAGGCCATGGTGGTCCAGAAAAGCATTTCCATATCTTCCCGGGGTACTTTTTTGATCTGGTCGAGCATTTCTCGTGAGCCGGCCTTTTCAATGCCCATGGCCCTAAGCCCGTAGGCTTTGGCCCGGCCATAGAGCCTGGATGCCCTTTCCGGGTTTTCATCTTCCACAAAGAGCATGGCATAGCCTGTAAATCCCATGCAGAGAGCGGTCAGAATTTTCTGATTCCCCGGATCATTTTTGAGAAGACCCTCCATCAATTTGAGTTCTGCTGGAAGAGATTCCCGGGCCAGTTTCAGATCGCATTCCTCAAAAAAGGCGCCGGTGAAACCGGGGATCATGGAGGAGGCAATGGGCATCACCAGACGGGTGCATCCCCCTGATGACAATATGAGTAACACCAGAAAGAACAACGAGAAATAGATTTTTTTCATTTTTAATACCCGATAAATGGATCTTTTGGTTCAATGGGATCTTCCAACAGCTTGTCCGCTACGAACTGTGCTCCTGCAGGGTTTTCCATGTGGAGCACCTGGTTGTAATAGCCAAGGGCCCGATCTCTATCTCCGGCCAGATCATAGCTCATCCCCAGTTTTATGAGAGGCCAGGCGATCATGGTCGGGTCATGCTCCGGGTCCGGATGTTTGAGAATCTCTTCCAGCCTTAATCTGGCCTCGGCATAACGCCCGTGATAGAGGTCGTATATGGATTCAAGGTAAAGGGCTCGATTTTTCCAGATGGTTGCAGTGGCGGGAGATGTTGCTTCACGGCTTCGGGTTAAAAGCGCGGCCAAGGTTTCCCTGTATTGGGGATCCTTGTCCATGCGGATAAAACAGACACCCTCAAGGGTTTTGTATCTGGGATTTTTCGTGTACCGGTTGGATAATTCCGTGGCCAATGCCAGGGCCTGTGGGAAATCCTCCTCGGAAAAAAGTTGGATGTACAGAAGGACACTTTTGGCTTCCGTCGATGAGTAAGTGGCATCGGATGCCGCTTCATACAACTTTCTGAGCCCCTCTTTTTTGTCGCCCCGATGGAGAAGAAAATAGGTTAAAAACTTTAAAACCCCCGACAGCTTGGCGGTATAATAATCAAAGGTTCCGATCCCCAGCAGAACATCCTTGTCGTCAGGCGCCATTTCCCGACAGGTTTTGAGGGCTTCAATGGCATCGGAAGCCAGAAGGAAGGATGCGAACATGTTCCCTTTCATCAGCTCAAAACGGCCTTTGAACCCCAATGCCCCACCCAGATAGAAGAAATCGTAACTGTTGGCACCTTTACCATCAACACGGGCCTGGGCCACCTCTATGGCCCGATCGATCCTCTTTTTATACTCTTTTACCGTCTCAGGGGTCCAGAAACCCGCAGCCAGCCTGGACCATGTGATCATGGCCAGGTAAAAATAACCGCTGGGGTCCCGGGGTGCGTCGGCTGTCATCTTTCTGAATAAGGCTTCGGCGTCCGCGAACCGGCGATCGTAAATCAGATTGATGCCATCCAGGATCCGCTGGTTTCCCTTAAAGGTTGATGCGGATAGATTCTCTTTTGGTTCAGCGCCATGGATTTCACGAACCGAAGCCCCCGGGAGGAGCAGAAAGAGGAGGACAAGGGTGCTTAAAAAGGGAAGCCAATATGTTCTTCGAGTGGTTTTGTTTTCCATGAAAGGTTCGCGCCCTCTCTCCGCTCTCTTATGCTATGGTATGATTACACAAGTTGTACAAAAACCGTAGACTACATGACCCTATGGTTTTGCGCAAGCCTCTAAATGCCCATATCACTTTTTTGCGGGTGATTTCCAGTTTCAGGAAAAAGAATTTCTTTTACGAATTAATACCGAAAGAAATTATGGTTTTTTTTAATTTGTGTGTTATCATTATAAGCTAATCGTTTGAATTGGTAAAAGAAATCTCGAAGGAAGGATTGCCTGACATTAAAAAATGTGGCGAGGGTGATAATGAAGATACTCATTCTGGGTGGTACCGGTGGTCTGGGCAGCGATTGTAGAAACGTATTGGGACGTGAACATGAGGTGATCTGTCCGGGTAAGGAGGATGTTGATGTTGTCAGCTGGGATGTGGTCATTGAGGCTTTCGATTCTTTGTCCCCGGATATTGTGCTCAACTGTGTTGGATTTACGAATCTGGAGGCGTGCGAAGCGGACGCTTTTACCGTAAGAAAGATCAACGTGGAGGGCCCCAGAAATCTGGCACAGTCCTCCGCCAGGTTTGGATGCAAGATTGTACATGTGTCCTGTGGACACGTGTTTGACGGGCGAAAAGGGATGCCGCAGCCGTATTTTGAAGATGATGCCCCAAACCCGCTTTCCGCCTATGGCAGAAGTAAATTGGAGAGTGAGACGGCCGTTCGCGGGAATTCCCCAAACTATATCATTGTTCGCTCCAATTGGCTATACGGCATTCATGGCAACAATCCCATCAAATCCCTTTTGCGGCACGCGGTACTGGGCGGTTCAACGCCCATGCGGCTGCCCAACGACCGGTTTGGTGCGCCCACCTGGAGTCACCGGCTGGCATTGCAGGTCAGGGAATTGCTAAACAAAGACGGCAGGGGTTCATACCATGCCACATCCTCCGGGTACTGCAGCCCGTTTGAACTGGCACAACATGTATTGAAAAAACTGAAGCTGGATGCGCCCATAGAACCGTGCAGCCTTAAGGATTTAAGTATCGGACACCTGTTGCCGGTCAACTGCGTGCTTGAAAACAGGCTTTCCAAGAAACAGGGCGTCAATGTAATGGTGGATTGGGAAAAGGATCTGGACACGTTTCTTGAACAGTTCGGGGATCAACTTATCGAAGAAGCCAGACCATGATGAAAGTATTGCTGTCGGTTCTGGGGCTTTCTTATCTGGTGAGCCCATACGACCTTTTTCCCGACTTTTTTGTGGGTGTGGGATGGGTGGATGACCTGATTGTGCTGGGGGTGCTCTGGTGGTATCTCTATGTCTATAAACGCAGGCAAATCGGTTATCAAAGGGGCCGTCCCGGGTCGGATCAACATGGACCCCAATCATCCCGGGATGGCAACGGTCACTCGAATTCGAAAGAAGAAAAATCCGCTTTTACCGGGCAGAAAGACCCCTACACCGTGCTGAAGGTGGACCGTGGGGCCTCCCAGAAAGAAATCAGGGAGGCCTACCTGGTGCTCGCCAATCAATACCACCCGGACAAGGTGGTACATTTGGGAGATGAATTCAGGGAGCTGGCGGAAAATCGTTTCAAGGAAATCCAGAGTGCCTATGAAGGTTTAAGGGTCAAATAGAGCGGCCCAGGACCCCGCCCTCGTAAATAGCGGCCTTGGCGCTTCGGGGTTCAAGACAGTCGCCGATACGGTGAATTTCATACCCCATGGTTTTGATCTGATTAAACAGGGTGTCATCCGGTCGGTTTCCGGTGGAAAAGACCACCTGATCCGCATCCAGAACAGACTGCTTGCCGTCCTTTTCAGCAATCACAACCCCATTTTCTTCTACACGAATCAGTTTGCAGTCGGTCTTGAAAGTGACACGGTTTTCCTCCAGCTTCCGAAGCAGCATCTTCCGGGTCACGCTTTCCAGTTGGAACCCCAGATTGGAAAGCATTTCAACAATGGTCACCCGGCACCCGCTCTCCGATAGATGAAGGGCGATTTCGCAACCGGTGGGTCCGCCTCCCACCACAACGGTTTTCCCCTCCGGCAGGCCGTGTCCGTTCAAGGCATCGTCTATTGAAATGACGAGAGCATTGTCAATCCCCTTGATCTCCGGATAGGCCGGTGTCGATCCGGTGGCCAGAATGACCACATCCGGTGAGAGATCTTTCAGGGTGTCGGGTGTCGCATCCTGGTTCAGATGACACTTTACCCCGAATCGTTCCATCTGTTTTTTCTGGAAACGGATCAGTTTGCGGAGTTCTTTCTTGAAAGAGGTGATACTTCCCAGGGCCAGCTGTCCGCCCACGTGGGGTTGCCTTTCAAACAGATGCACATCATGCCCCCGTTTGGCGGCCACCCATGCCACATTCAAACCGCCGGGTCCGGCGCCCACCACCATTACCTTTTTAGGGGTTTTGGCAGGGTGAAAGGCCATTTCCCTTTCTCGTCCAAGGGTCGGGTTGACCAGACACTCCACCCGGCCCCTTCTGAAAATGGATTGCATGCAGGTGTTGCAGGCGATACAGGTTCTGATATCGTCCAGACGACCTTCCCTGGCTTTGTTGGGCATTGCCGGATCCGCCAGCAATCCCCGGCCGATGCAGACAAGATCAGCCTTTCCGGTCTTGATAAGGTCTTCCGCGAGAAGTGGTTCATTGATTCTCCCCACCGCCATGATGGGGACACCCAGTTCTTTTCTGATGGTGGCCGCAAAATCGGCAAGACACGCTTTTTCCATGAACATGGGTTGGCATATCCACTCGGGTGTGGCGTCGTTGCCGGCGGATACCTGAACCACATCGACCCCCTCTTCTACGAGAATTTTCAGGATTTCGAGGCTCTCTTCCACATCCAGGCCGTCTTTGACGAATTCCATAGCACTGATCTTGAAAGAGATGGGGTACTGTTCTCCAACCCGTTTGCGGATTTCCCGGACGATCTCCCGGGCGAACCGTGATCGGCCCTGGATATCGCCTCCGTACGCGTCCTGCCGGATATTGCTGAATCTGGAGAGGAATTGATTGATCAGATATCCGTGAGCACCGTGAATCTCGATAAGCTCAAATCCTGCCTGCAGGGAACGGTCGGCCGCATCACCGAATTTTTCAACCAGTTCCTGGATGGCGCTTACGGTCAGCGGTGTCACATCCCCTCGAATGGAGGGGCAGGGGAGGGGTGAGGGGGCGACCGGTTGTCCGTTGATGACCCTGGCGGAGGTCTGCCTTCCGCCGTGGTGAAGTTGAACCGCGGGAACAGCCCCCTCCGCTTTCATGGATTGGGCGATTTTTGAAAGCCCCTCCACGAACCGATCATCAAAAATTCGTGCCTGATGGGGGGAAACGATTCCCTCAGGCGAGACGGCACATGCTTCCATGATGACCATGGCCGGGCCGCCGGCGGCCCTGAGTCGATAATGTTCAATGGCTTTTTGAGGAATGGAGCCGTCGTTCTCTATTAAGAAAGAGGCCAGGCCGGGCATGACGATTCGGTTCTTGAGTTCGCACCCTTTGATTGAAAACGTGGAAAAAAGATATTTCATTTAATGGCTCTCCTCCTTGAGCAACATGATCCAAGGTAGAAAAATATAAACTATGAACAGGATTTGTCAAATAAAATCCAGAAAGGTCGACAATCCCGGCTCCGGGTCGAATTCCGGGGTCCCGGGGGACATTTTTCCATGATGACTATTTTTCCCACAGAGGCGGTGAACCGGGCCTTTGGGTTATTAACGCCTCCACGTTCCAGGGAGCGGGATCCGATTTCTTTTCCCCCCTCAGCTCGCAGGCATATCGGCGGCACACCGGGCAGTCGGGGTCAGCGCATGGATCCAGGTGGACCAGAACATTCGCCCTGCCTTCAAAATGGCTCACAATGACCGCCTCCACTTCCTCCGCTTCCGCGTGTGCCACTTTCAGAGAAAAGTCCCTCGGCAGAATCAGGTGAAGGCTTACGTTCACGGCGCTGCCTGAACGAAACGCTCTTAATTCGTGTATGCCTACCCAATTGTCTTTTCGGTGCTTTTCCAGGAGTGAGGAAATCTCTTCCAGAAGGGCCGGTTCGGCCCTGTCCATGAGGCCGGCGGAAGATTCTTTTATGAGGATGATGCCGGTGTAGAGGATGCTGAAGCCCACCATGCAGGCGATGGCGCCATCCAGCCAGTAGAGCCCTGTGAGGTGCACCAGTAAAAGGCCGAGCAAAACCCCTGCAGAAGTCATCACATCGGTAAGGACATGCTTGCCATCGGCTGTGAGGGCAAGTGAATGGGTTCTTTTGCCGGTTCGCACCAGGATGAGGCCCAGAACCAGGTTTATCAACCCCGTCCCCAGGAGTATGGTAAGACCGTCTGTCAGGTTTGGGAGAGGTTGCGGCCTGAGAATATGGGTCAATCCGCTTTTGAAAATGCCGATGGCGGCGATGACGATCAGCGCCCCTTCAAATCCGGCTGAGAAGTATTCCACTTTTCCATGACCATAGGGATGGTTTTTGTCCGGAGGCCTGGCGGCCAATATAATGCTCACCAGGGCAAAGGCGCTTGCCACCACATTGATGATGGATTCAAGTGCGTCCGAGAAAACGGCTGAAGAACGGGTGAGGTGAAATGCGTAAAATTTGGCACACATGAGCATTGCGCCGATGGTGAATGACAGGCTGATGGCGACAACCCGGGTTTTGAAATGATTTTTTGTGGTTGCTTTCTTTTTCAATTCCCGGCCCGGAATAACCCGCTGCGTTTAAGGGGGAAAGAACAGTGTGGTTCAACGGCCCGCAAAATAGAGCTCATGAAACTGCTTTACCAGTTCCCTTAATTGGGTGGTGATGCTGAGATCAGTTGTCTGCTTGCATTTCATGCTGTAAACAAGCATCTGCTGGAGCAGGGCGAGCATCTGAGGGTAACCTTTGACCTTCGGTTTGATTCTCTGTGTCATGAAATATTGCGCGACGATGGTCTGGATTTCAGTGGCGTGGTGTTCCTTGTTCATGATCCATCGAACCATCTGGTTGAAATCAGGGCTTTTTTCCTTTTCGAGCCCTTTGATCTGTTTCATGGATTTTTCAATGGTCGTGATATGTTCGAAGATCATATTAAATCTGGCCTGATCATCGTAAATTCCGCAGGGGATTTCACAGTGGGCGAATACGGTTCCCACCAGAACAGCAAAACAAATTGCCCCGACAAAAGACTGGAAAAAACGCTTTTTCATAAGGACCTCCTCTATTTTTACATGCCATTGATTTGTGATTTGATGATCTCTCATGGTATGAGTTTTGAATCTCATATCATCCGGATCTTGTCAAGCCCGGCGAATGTGGCAGTTTTTCCCTGCAGAAAACAGGCTAAAAATTTTTATTGACAAATGATATCCATAAATATATAAAAAGCGGTTGTTTTTTATGTGCAAACTATTGCAGGATTGTAATGTTCCTGAAAGGTTGTGGTAAGTTTCGGCAGGTATTCTCCCGATTCAGATGTCATTTTGCCAGTGCCTGATGATTACAATAGGATCCCTGAAAGGAGATATTATGTCGAAAAAAAGAGTTATAGCCGAAGAGGTCTTTGATGCCATGCTGGATCAGGCCATTGAAGAGTTGAAACTGAGCGGTTTGGATGCCGGCGAGGTTTTTTCCATTGTGGAAGAGAACTTCGGTGTTGCCTATGCCCGCAGGTTTTGTAGACAATAATTTACCGCCCGAAAGTATCTGTTTTTTACGGGTGAAGGACTCCCCCTATGCCCTCCCCCCCTCCGACCCTCGAAATCTTTACCGATTGCACCTGTCCATGGTGTTATTTCATGTCCGGGCGGATTGCCCGGCTTAAAAAAGAGTATCATATTCAGGTCAGACGCAGGATGTTTCCCTTTCGGTCGGATACCCCGGAGGATGGTCTTTCACTGGATGCCTGTTTTTCCGACGATCCCCTCGTGGTCAAAGAAAGAATGCGCAATCTGAAAGAAACAGCCGAGACCATGGGCCTCCCTTTTGGTTCCCCTGAAATGATTTACAACAGTCGGTCTGCCCAGGAACTGGGCCTCTGGGCTGAGTCCAAGGGCACGGGCGATGCTTTTCTCAGGGCCCTCTATGTGGCCTATTTTGTGGATGCAAGAAATATTGCGAAAATTTCCGTATTATCCGAGATTGCCGCATCCGTGGGCCTTCCAGCTGAGAATGTTGATGAAGTGATCAAAGCTGGGACCTTTAAAGAACGTGTAGATCGGGATTGGGCCATGGCGGAGGAGTTGAATATTCTGGTCTTGCCCACTTTTGTGGTAAACGGGGATCGCCTGGTTGGGGCTCAACCCTACCACAAACTTCAGCGGTTGATTGAGAAAAACGGTGTTGTAACGAAAAGGGGATGACCGGTTTTTCCGAGTGTAATTTTATCATGAGATGGTATCATTTTCTGTTGGATCTTTCGGTCACCCTGGTTCTGTGGTCCTATTACACGTTGGGCTTTGTCCTTTTTTTTTCGCCGTTCTATTTTCTGGCAACCATTTTTGCCGGAAACCGTCAATCAGCATTTCAAAAACTAAACCATATTTTCTATAAAGGTTTTTTCGGCATTGTAAAACGGTTGATCCCCGCGTGCCGGTGGCAAATCCCCCAGGAAGTGCGGGAAATTCGATCTTCCGTCATCGTATGTAACCATCGGTCCTATATCGACGCTATTTTGCTGATTTCCATTTATGCGCGGCATACGACCATTGCAAAGGCTCGCCTTTTTCGAATTCCGGTTTTCGGTTCAATGCTGGGTCTTTCAGGATACATTCCATCAGAAGCGGGAGGGCGGTTTGCCGAAATGATGATGGATCTCATGGCACGTATGGAAGGATTTCTGGCTTCGGGAGGGAACGTGATTATCTTTCCTGAGGGCACCCGCAGTCGGGATGGTCGCATCGGCCGTTTGAACAAGGGGGCTTTTAAGCTTGCCAAAATGTGCAAAGTGCCGGTAAAGGTTCTCTTTATTGAGAATACGGACAAACTGTTTAAGCCGGGGAAGTTTCTCTTTAACGCCCACAGTCCCAATACCGTTACCGTGGCACTGGCAGGCGAAATGAATCCGGATTACCGGTCTGATCAATTTTCAATCAACGGTTTAGTGGCTGAGGTTCATGCTCTTTTGGAGAAAACATGAAAATTGTTCTGCTTTCCATGCCGGATGTGGCGCCGGTCATCATGCACGAATCAGCGTTTCATCTGCCGAACCTCGGCATTGCCAGCGTTGGCGCCAATGTTGACGAGAAAAATGACGTTTATATTATCGACCTGATCCGAAAACGGCGGCAAATCCGCCGCTATCTCACCCGTGCTCTGTTGAAAATCCAACCCGATCTGGTGGGCCTTTCAGCCATGACCTGGCAGTACGCCACCTGTGTAAAGTTAATTAAGTTGATCAAAACATTGCTCCCCCGCGTGAAGGTGGCGGTGGGCGGCTATCACGCGACCCTCATGTACGAAGAAATCGCGGGCAGTCGGGAGTCTCAATGGATTGATTTTCTGATTCGCGGAGAGGGTGAAGAAACCTTTAAGCGGCTGGTCCGGGCACTGGAAGGGAAGGATCAGGTTGAGGCTATACCCTCTTTGTCTTACAACAAGGGCGGCGAATTTGTTCACAACCCCAAAGGCGAACTTCTGGACCTGTCCCGATTGAAACTTCCCATTCGCGACAAGAGGCGCTTGACCTGGGGTTACCATATCATGAACCACAAGTACGAAGTTATGGAGACTTCTAGGGGGTGCACCAAAAATTGCAATTTCTGCAGCATTCGGCATATGTATGGCCGTTCGTTCAGGCCTTTTCCCATAAAACGGATTCTGAACGATGTAGATGATATTTACATTGAACGAAAGGTCCGAAGCATATTTGTGGTCGACGACAACTTCGTGCTGGAGCCTGAACGGGTGATAGCGCTGTGCGATGCCATTATTGCCAGGGGGTACCGGAACCTGCACTTCGTGGTTCAGGCGGATTGTGTCACCATGTCGAGAAACGAGGAGATGGTTGAAAGAATGGCCCTGGCGGGGTTTAAATCCGTGTTCCTGGGTATGGAAAATGCCTCCAAAAAGAATCTTAAAGCGGCCCGTAAAGGGGACATTCTGGACGCGTCCCGAAAGGCTGTCCGGAACTGCCACAAATACGGCATCATGGTGGTGGGCGGCATGATCTTCGGTTTTCCGGATGACGGAGAGCAGGAGATCATCGAAAATTACCGTTTTCTGAAATCAACGGGAGCGGACGCCGCCTATTGCCAGATTCTGACACCGTATCCCAAGACGGAGATACGGCAGCAGCTGCTGGATGAAGGCCTGGTCACAAACCCCCTGGATTACACCCGCTATAACGGCATGTGGGCCAATGTGAAAACCCGGAAACTGGATGCCGAGACCCTTCAATACCTCTTCTGGCGTCATGAACAGACGGTCATGGGGTGGTGGGAGCCGCCCGACAGATTGCGGGAGCAGAGTCCGTTGTGGACCGGGATCTGGATTCATTTCCTCAAACCCATCATGAAAATTGTGGTCCGCCGTTCCCAGAAGAAATATGGGTGGAGAGGGCGTTTTGAAAGGGAAATGAAGCACCGGGCTTCCGTAAACCGGTTCAGGGATCTTGAGGGATTATAGCTTAGAAATTATCAACCCTGATCTCCGGTTATGGTTATTGGGCTTGTTAAATTAAGGGGTCGAATGGAAGAGGACTATTACAAGATATTGAACGTAGAGACATCCGCAACCCAGCCGCAGATCAAGGAGTCTTACCGAAAACTGGCGCTCCAATACCATCCGGACCGGAACCGCGACGACCCAGCCGCGTCAACTCGGATGAAAGGCATCAATGAGTCCTACGCGGTTTTGTCCGATCCTGAAAAAAGAGGTCGTTACGACGCGCTACGGCAAACTTATGGTGATGCTGCCCATGATCGTTTCAAGCAAACCTATTCCGAGCAGGATATCTTTAGGGGGAGCGATATCCACCAGATTTTCGAGGAATTCAGCCGTGCCTTCGGGCTCAGGGGGTTTGACGAAGTTTTCAAGGATTTCTACGGACCCGGATACCGTTCCTTTGAATTCAGGCGGCCCAACGCTTTCGGCAGGGTTTTCATGGGGCCAAAGGGCCATGGACAAGGCCAGGGCCAAGGCCAAGGTAGACGCTTTGGCTCAGGGTTCCCCATTGGCGGACACTTGGGACGTTTAATCAAGTACGGCTTGAAGAAAAAGTGGGGTATTGAATTACCCGAAAGAGGAAAAGACATTCAGGATATGATTGCCGTTTCATCGGAAATGCTTCAAGCAGGGGGCAAAATCAGCTACCTGTGCCGAAAAAACCAGAAGGAACTGCTGGTGAGCATTCCTCCCGGCATGAGAGCCGGGCAGAAGATCCGATTGAAGGGGATGGGCGAGCCGGGAAAAGGGGGCGCTGAACCGGGGGATCTCTACGTTGAGGTTCAGACGCGGAATCCGTTATTCCAGAAAATCAGCAAATCGGCCAAAGGGATACTTTCCTCTCTGAAAAACCTAAAACCTAAACCTTAGCCAAAGATATTTGAAATTCTTAACAACGAATATCCAATATCGAACAAGGAATGTCCAATGACGAAGTAGGGGCGAAAAAATTTTCGCCCCTACGGCATTCGTTATTCTTTGTTCGATATTCTGGAGTTTACCGCCTCAGGAGAGATAGGGTCCCCACTGTTCAGCGGTCTGGCGGATATAATTTTCCGGCACATTTGCCAAAACCCGGTTGTGTCCCGGCAGAAGGATGCTCACATCCAGATCCGCCAGTGCCAGGAGAGAATCCCTGAGCTGCGGGCCGCTGGCGCCATGAAGATCAAATCGACCGATGGCATGATCCGCATATACCGTATCCCCGGGGATCAGGATTTGGTCCTCCGGGTGATAAAGAGCGATGCTGCCGGAGGAATGTCCCGGGATATGTATTAACTCCCATGTGGTACCGCCAATTTCAAGCGCTTCTCCACCCGCCAGTTTTCGGTCAACGGGAAAACAGAAATCACCCGGCTTAATCCCGTATTGGCCCTGGCACATGCTCTCGAACATGTCCATGCCGTAAACGGTTTTTTCATCCCCGTTTTCCAGGGGAACTGCTTCGTTTTCGTGAATCCACAAGTCCGCATGGGGTATGGCTTCCCGGATCTCACCCAGGCACCCCATATGATCCAGGTGGGTGTGAGTCATGATCACCCGTTTGATACTTGAAAGCGAAATGCCGGCTTCCCGGATGGAGTCGATTTTATAACGTCCCTTGCCCATGAGCCCCGCATCAACCAGGCTCAAATCGTCGGAATCGGGGATTCCGAGCAGGTACACGTGGGAATCCGGGATCATTTCATCTTGCCCCGGAATAAAAAATACGCCCTCTGAAATTTGTTTCATACCATTCTCCTCATGAAATTTTGACCCCGCCATGGTGCGGGGTTACGGTTCAACCTTGACCACAAGGTTGTCAAATTCCGCAACTTGATCCTTATCAATGCGAAATCCTATTCTGTTTCCACGAAAGGGTTCAAACGCAGATCTGTACACCCGGGTGCCATTGATATAACAAAACAGAGCATTTCCCCTTCTCTCCACGCTCAATCTATTCAATCTATTATTTTTTATTATCTTACTGCTTTTCTGCCATCCACTGATATCGACAAATTTTCCGTTTACGGTCTTACTGAGCTTAAAAAATCCGTTGTCAGAGATTCGAAAATGATGACTGTTGTTGCCCTGTTTACCCCACACAATACCAAAACCATTGTTTGATACGCCTTTGATGTGTCTTGCGGTGGCGTGAATTTTGAAATTCTTCCTTGCCGTAAAACCCACTATTTCCTTGGAGACCGTCCAACCCTGGTTTTTCCGCTTATGCCCGAAATAGTATTTTCCGTTACGGACCCGGAGTTCTCGTTCTTTTTTTGATCCAACGGGCCATCCGAAACTGTTGTCTGAAAAATCTTCCGATAACACAACAGCATATGGTTTTCTTACCGGTTTTGCGGGGGCTGAATTTTTTCTGGGGGGTTTTGTTTTCAAAAAATGAGCGCCGCCACCAACGGTTGTTCGTGATGGTTTCAACTTAACATCAATTTTCTGATCCGTTCCCGCCGCCAGTCTGATCCAGGTTTTCTGTGTTTCATAGCCCGGGTGGGACGCCTCCACGTGATAACTGCCGGATTCAAGGGTCATTCCCTGGTAAAACTTTGGTTTGATATTGAGAATTTTGATGGTCGCGGTTTTGGGTTCAATGTTTACAAAGAGCTTCGATTTTGAATCTTCGGGCGGAATGGCAGCGGTTGCCTGTTTCCGATTGAGGGCCTCAACCTTGGCTTTTGCAATGGGCGAAAATACCCCATTGGGAAATGCTCTGATGTATGCTTCGAACAGGGACGGGTCTTGGCTGTTCTGAATGGATTGCCAGAATAGCATTTCCTTGTCCATGCTGCTTTGGGGAACAGGCTGGGGAGGTGGTTGTACTTCATGGGTTGAAGGCTTTTTGATGGTATCTGACCTCTCCAGAATGAAAACAAAATCCCCCTCGTCCAGATCGGGATCCCTGATTTTTCCGTATTGGGGTGTCTGGTCTTTCCGGTAGGAAAGGACTTTCTTGTGAAGGTACATGCCAATCTCAGTGCCGGTGATATAACCGTCGTTATCCAGGTCGCCTTCCCCCTGCAATGCACGGATGAAAGAAGGGGTAAATACACTGGCGGCAGGAACTTCTTCTCCTGCGCTTCCCGCTGTAATGAACTGGCGAACCGGGCGTGAGGTCACATCCGAGATGTTGGGCGGAATTTGGGGCAGTGCTTTCGCTTTAAAAACCGTGCCTGAAAAACAGCTGTCGAACAAAAAAAGGGCATGCTTTGCCTCTATTTCCCGTGACCAGGTGAGAATCTGGTTCATCCCGATGGCCTTCCGAGCAAAACCCTTTTCGTCATCTCTGGGATTAGGCGCATCGGCAGGCACCAGGTATCCTTTCTTTCCCTCTTTTCGAGTATGGCCGTGCCCTGAGAAAAAGAAAAGAAGGCGGTTCTCCTCATCAAAACCGTAGGTGTCAATGAAGTCTTCAAAGGCTTCATTCAATTCATCACTGGTGGGGTTCATCACCTTTACCACATGAAACCCCCTTTTTTTCAGGGCTGCCTCGACCTTATTGATCTCATGGGGGACGCTCTCCAGTTTCGGCCACCCGGCGGTATAGTCGCTGATCCCCACAAGGAGGGCATGACTCCCCTTGTAAAGTGCAATCTTGCGTCCGGAGGTATCCTTGATGATAACCTTGATGCCTCTGGTCTGAGCACCTGATGAAAGAAAGGGAGGAAAGGCGATCAAAATTGCAATGAACCAGAGGATCGTGACTCTTTTCATGTTTTTGTACCCTTCCAAAACCTCTCGAATGGTATGCGATCTCATAAAAAGCCAAACCTGTCCCAGCGGCAATTTCTAAGGATATGACAGTCGTGGGTATAGATCAAGCATTTGTCGAAGTGCGTGGTCCACTTCTATCTTTTCTTCAGATGTCAACTCCCCCATTTTCTTCAGAAGCCTGCCCTTTTTTAGGATTTGTGGTAAAGGCAGCAATGTGTACGTATCTTATGGTTATAAGTTCCGCTCTCAGACATCCTTGGTATATTCCAATTTAGGAGCGCTTTTTAGATATGACCCTTTTCCGTCTAATGATTCCCAAAAATAATCAGCCTGTTCCTGAAATTTCTTCTGTGAAGTTTCCACGTCTGACACCGCTGCCATAAGCGCTTTATCGATTTTTCCTGTCTTTACAACCTGTTCTCCTGCATCAAAACACGCCTGTTCGACTCTCATACGCCTTTCGCCATATACCGGCTGAGCAATGAGTTCAGCGCCCGGCATATAGAATTCCCCCATGAGAGATGACAGCTCAGAGTGACTGTGGAGGCACCGGAACATGCCTTTCAACCCGTCGAAATTGTGGTCCACTTCCGGGAATCCCGCAGCACTGAACACCACAAAACCCTGCTCTGGTTCCTCAGGATAACGATGCGGGTGTCTTGTTATCCCGTTCTCAATGAGCATATAGGGCTTCAGATTCGGCACATTTCGATCCAGGAAGTTTTTCATAATACCGGTCACGTTGTAAATATAGAGTGGCGACGCAAAGACAACCAAATCCGCTTTTCTGGATTTTAGCCGCAGGTCAGCCATGTCATCTTTGAAAATACATTCCCCGGGTGTTTTGGTCCAGCATGTATAGCACCCAGTGCAGGGATTGATCTCCATATCTTTCAGCTTGATATACTCAATCTCGGCGCCTGCCGACTTGGCGCCCCTGCAAAAATGTTTCACCATAAAAGTGGTTTTGCTGAATTTGGAATTTCGCGGCCCCCCGTCGAAAACAACAATTTTTTTGATTCGCTCCGGCTCAAATGTTTTGTATTCAAAATCGATCTCTTTCGGTTTTTGTGTCACATTTTCTTCAGGTTCACTTGACGGTCCAAACAACTCACCCAATTTCAATAAGATCGTCATATCGCCATCCACCGAATATTCTTTATTGATGTATGCCTGGTCGCCCGAAATCTCGTTGTTAGAAATGGCGAGCCAGAGTTTCGAATCGGCCAGAATGGTTGTTTTGGGTTCCGGATGCGTACCTTCGGTATAGGTGCATTCAAGATTCTTGATGATCAAGTATCCATCGGTGGGTTCCTCACCGGTTAGATGGAATTGTATAATTGTATCTACCCCCTCGGCGAGCCCTTTATTTAATCCAAACGGCATTGCTTCGAACAAATCTTTGATCGATTCGAAATGTAACTGTTTTCCTTGAGTCGTTTCCATTAAAACCGCGGGGAATTTCCGGCTTATGGGTATTCCCACTGCAAGCAGCAAAACGATTGGGACAATACTTGAAATAATGACCTGTATCCCCCCGTCATGGGAATATTTTATGGTGGATAAAACAATGCAACTGCCAAACAATGCCGCCCAGATATAATTGATGATGATGTTTATCTTCCTGAATTGATCTGTTTGGGTAACGGCTTCAGGATAATTCTTTCTTGAAAATTCATAGGTGAAAGGGTCCAGTTTGAATAAGGGAGGGAATAGTGCCACGGAAAATAAGCCCACATAGAGCGCTGTTATGACATTTTCAAGATATATCTGCCCTAATGAGGGCACAAAAAACACCGAAAATGCCCCCAATATCACAATTCCCGAAATTCCGTAATTAAAATAGCTTTTTACTTTTACTGCAATGGCTATTATCAAATTCAGAAGCACAACGGCGCTTATGATTAAGACAAAAGGTTTAAGATTTTCCAGGCGAAATCTCCCTGCAATGGCCAGGGAGTTTATGGCAATTATTCCGGCAAACGGTAAATATTTTATGATGAATTTCATGGTTCCTCCCAGCGATAGAATTTCAGATTGCGGGTTTGGTACTGGCCTTATTTGTAAATCGCTAATACGCCATTTTGATTTCAACCGTCTTGTTGCCATCTAATTTAAATGAGGCATCTTCAAAGTCGGGCGGACCAAATGTACCAAACACATTATTTGAAAACGCATAACCCTCTTTGGGAATTCCAAAGAGATTCGTATCGAGCTTGCTGTTTGAATTGGTGTCGTGGAAAACCGCTATGGCATAGGTGCCGGCAGGAATATCCTCGAATGTGGCAACCGCTTTTTCACCCATCACTTTTAAAATTCTGCCGTTGTAGGACTTTTCTGTTTCAGGAAAGGTCTCGGCACTCGTGTACAATCCCGCTGAAATTACCCCTTCCATACCTTGAATCTCCGAGATTTCAACGGTGAGCGTTCCGGTTTGGGCGTATGCGGTTGAAACAAAAAAAATGAAACTGATAGCAATGAGCGACAACCTGAATCTTTTCATTTTGGACCTCCTAAAATTTTTTTTCTACCATGGAAATCGTTTCATCCAGCCATTCCATATAAACTTCCTCATGTAATTCACCGAATCGCCGGGTCGCCTCCCAGAGGAGCGCATCCCGCTTTAAATCCGGCTGCAAGGCTAGGATCTCTTCAATAAACGCGGTTGGCTCAGTTTTGTAGCGTTCGAACTGCCTTTCATGAAGGCTGCGCTGCAGCCGTAACTGCGTCAGGATTGTCTCTTTGTCCTCCTTTCCTGAGAAAAATAGTTTCAGAAGCAATATGACCTTGGAATTTTCGATCTTGGTCACGGGTTGTGAAAGCCATACTTGCAATTCTTTGCCCCCGGATTCCGTAATCATATAAACCCGGCGGTCGGGTCGGCTCTCTTGAGGTTCCGGGTGGGAGGCGACCAGGCCGCCTTCTTCCAACTTCTTGAGAGTGGTATAAATCTGACTCTGTTTCGCATGCCAGAAATGACCTGTTGACTTGTCCATTGTCTGTTTGATTTCATATCCCGTGTGCGGCCTATATTTAAGAAAACCAAGAATAGCATATTTAAGCATATGGAAACCTCCTATTAAAATTTTTGAGGATGAATATTTATATATAATTATTTATATATAAATATCTTCGCATTCTTGTCAAGCGTTTTTTATTTCTAGATACAATGGGGGACGTACCTCAGATTATAAGTTTGTATGCCACGAAAGACCCGTATAGAAGACTGCTCAATTGTAGGGAAAGAATCAAAAGCCTTTGAGTAACCTATAATCTGACGAACGTCCCACAATTTGCGTTTTACGCTGCAGAGCGTGATAACGAGTGCCTGGAGCAAGCCCATAATGAGAATTGCCGGGCTCTGGTTTATTGGCTTGCGTCATTGTTTGGAATCCTGTAACTTTTAGCAATCGCATTATTGTATTTTGGCCCTTCAGGCAAGATTAAACATGTACAGGGTTTTGATCACAGCATTCTTTGTTCTACTGACAGCGGGTTTTCCCCCAGCCGAAGCCAGTGAAACGGTTGAGAATAAAGATCCCCTGACCGTCTGGCTGATCCCGTTCGATCCTCCCTTTGAGTACAAGTGTCCCGAAGAAAAAACCCCTTTTAAAGCGCACATGGATTTATTCAACCGGAAATGGGCCGCGTCCAACATCACGGTTTTGAACACAACCGTTGACTGGATGGTGGACCAGCTGGTGGTGTGGAACCCGGAATACGAGCTTCCCAACTGGGAGTTGATTCACGGTCAGGAGAAAACCCTGGAGGCCGTTGCGAGGTTTTCAAAAATAAACAACACCCCGGTTCATGTCCGATTCCTCACATGGAGAACCATCATCAACGCATTGGAAAAAACGCTCGATTCCAAAGATGGTTCCGGAAAAGAGGACGTAATTCCGGACGTGGTTCAGATCGGCTCCACGTGGGCGGCTTATTTCGCGGAAAAAGAGATTGCACTTTCGCCCCCGAAACCGATGGGGAAGGTGTCCTGGCGAAAAGTCAACGACGTGCCCGTCTCCATTCCCTACACAATCGATGTCCGGCTGATGTTTTACTGGAAAAAAATGCCCTGGAATTCAAAGCCTTTCCGGAATACCCTGAAAGATGCTTCAGGCTGGCCGGAAATTATCGACGGTCTCAGAACCATGGTGCTGGACCCCGAGAACCCCGCTCCGCCCATGGCCATGCCCACGGGGCTGACCTTTAACCTGATTCATGATTATGTTCCCCTGGTATGGGCCTCGGGGGAGCCTTTCTTTGTGAACACCCTCTTTGGAACCCGAACGGACATGGGGAAGCGGGCGTCGTTGAAGGTCCCTTTTCTCATTTGCCAGAATGCCACGGCATTCGATAAGAACGGCCGGTCCCACCGGATTATCTCCTTCCCGGAAGTGAGCCAGGAAATCGCTGCCCTTCATTTTATGAGGGGGCGCGAGTATGTGGCCCTCATCAAACCGGCCTCGTTTCTGTCGCGCTGGTTTCGCAGCTTCCGGGAAACCGTGTCCACTTCTCCGGAAGCTTTCTGGGACTGTGCCGGCATCAGACTCCTGCCGGCATCATTCAAGGGCGGAACCGACTTAATGGTGGTGAACGACCCGGGGCAGAAAAAAATGGCCTTTCAACTGGCCCGCTTTCTGGCCAGCGACGATGACCATTCCGACCTCGCTGCCAAAAACGGATATCTGCCGGCACAGAACAGTGATTTCGGCCTCAATGTACTGCTGGATGCCATGGGCGGGCCTTCCTGCGAGGGAGCCAAGAACGCCATTTTTCTGATTCATACCGCCATGGAAAAAGGGAGGGAGTATCCGCCCCTTGCCCAACTACCGGACCGTGTGGAATCCATTCAGATCCTTGAAGCCATGCAGATGCTGTGGCGGCGGATCGGGGAGGGCCAGGTTGAACGGGTGCAAAAATACGCCGGGAAAGTGGCATTGATGATCAACTCCAGCATCTACTGGCCGTCTTCCCTCTGGGTCATGATCAAAAAGTTGTGGCCGGCCATTACGTTTATCCTGGCCCTGGCATTTCTGGGGCTGTATTTGCAGAGCCGGAAAATGGCATGGCGCAACAGGCTTTTGCGCATCGCCGTGGATTCCCTCAGAAGACGTGATTATGTGCTGGTGTCCCGGGCGGGCGCCTTTGTCACCGACTGCCGTCAGGCTTCGGACCGGGAGTGGGAAGACTTTTCAGAATATCTCCATGATTTGAGAACCCGGACACTGCGCCTGGAGGAAAACATCCGCCAGGACCTTGAACATCTGGGGCGCCGCAGCTTTCCGGTTTCGACCCTCATCCTTGAGGCATGGGAGAATGCCGCCAGCCAGTACCGGGTCGCTTACCCATCGGCAGGGCGTCAACCCGGGAAACCGGCTATCCAGGGTGCCCTCCGAGATTTGCAGGTCCGCCAGATGCCCTATGTTCTGGTGGCCATGCTCCAGGATTGGTTTTACAATTCCATGAAAAATGATCTCTACGCATCGGATGAAATTGAAGTCAAGTTGTGGCGCGGGAGACGGAAAAGACATGGTTTGGCGGTCTATTCCCCTTACTCGGGGAAAGAGCCCGTTTCGGATGAGGTCTTCGGCCCACTGCCCGAAAGGGTATTTGAGCTCATGTGCGAGCAGTCAAAAGCCGCTTATGGTCGGATTCCTGTCATAAGAAGCGTTGAAATGACCGGTCAGCAACGTTCTTCTCAGGAATATACGGCTATTTTTCTGCCCGCACCGGTTATGGGTTCCTGAAATGGACAGGCGCTTACTCCGCGCCTTTGCTCAAGTTGTGAATGTCTGAAAGGAAGGAGAACCGCAATGGCCGTTGTGTGGATCGTTGAAGACGAAAAAATACACCGGGAAACGGCAAGAAAAATCGTTGGGCAATGCGCCGATGAATTCGGCGTGGCCCTTGAAATCGTGTTATGGGATGGCCGAAAGGCACTTGACGCGGATCAGAAGTCCACGCCGCCTGATATGGTGATCCTGGATCTGAACCTGAGCCAGGGCGTCAAAGGTTTGCAGGCCCTTCGAACCATGCCCGGGTTTGAGGGTGTGGATGCTTTTCATCCCTATGTTATCATCTGGTCCCATTTTGACGGCGAACTGGAACTTTATGAGATGCCTTCTTGGCATGATCTGGAATTCCGCCTTCACGAGGACAGGGTTGTTCGAACCTACTGGAAGGCGGAAACGAACCTTAAAACGGCCTTGAAAGGTTTTTTGTCGCGTTTGGCGGAAGAGGGTGTCTATCATGGGTAGAGGAGCGATCGGGAAAAAGTGAATCGACCGGGCATACCGTTATGACAGAAAAATCGGGGAACCATCTGGAGAAAAGCCACAGGCATGAAGGCGCCTCTCATGTTTCAGTGGATATCTTTCTACTCTTCGACCAGGGGGAAATTCCTGCTGAAGCCCTTACCTGGCTGAAACTCTATGTGAAAAGGTACATGAGGACTGCCCGGGAGTCCGAAAGTTCCGCCCATGGGCAACTGAGGCTCATAAACGCAGGCGGAAGTAATGTCTTAACCGCTGATGTTCAAGAGGAATTTTTGCCCTCGACCCATGGCAGAAGCCCTTTTTCCCAACTGGATCAGAGCGAAAAGATGCAGCTGCAGTTGCATGGTGTACTCGCGTTTCTGCTGTTCGCACGCCGATACCCGGCCATTATCATTGCGGGAGAAGACGGCGTCCGGAAGCTGGTGGCCCATGCGGAACGGGGCCTTCATATTCAGGATTTGAGGGATGACGCCTTCATTGTTTTTGTGACGGATGGGGAAGGCATGGAAGCGGCCCAAAAGCACCAACTCCAGGCTGTGCCCTGGCAGGATCAATCCCAGGAACCGGTTATCGAGCGCGTTTTTCTTTTTCAGAAAACCAGGGGTATTAAAGGCTTCAGCAGTATTACCCATGAAGTGCGGAGAAAAATCGTATCCTACGGGAAGAAACCCGACACCCGAAAAACCCACCATCCTGTTTTGATCATCGGTGAAAGCCGTACGGGAAAAGAGCTGATTGCCAATGCCCTTTACGATGTTTCAGGGCTTTCGAAAGAAAAATTCACGGCGGTTGCGTGCGGCACATTTACCCAGTCCCTTTTACTCAGTGAAATATTCGGTTATTGGCCGGGAGCGTTTACCAGCAGTGACAGCCATGGGGGGATGGGCCTCATTGAGAGTGCGGCCGGCGGCGCGCTGCTCGTGGATGACATCGATGCGGCGGAAGATCCAAAAGGATTGCAGGGGGCATTTCTTCGCTGCCTCATTACCGATCCGCCCACATACCGACGTGTGGGGGCGCGGCCTTCAAAAAAACCCATCAGCGAAACAGCCGCCACCTGGCTGATTTTTACGTTGAACAAGCCCATCAGGGACATGATCAGGTCCGGAAAGATGCGGGAAGACTTCCTTTTCCGGTTTCAAAGGATTATTCAATCACCGTCCATTTCGGCGCGGCCCGGGGATATTCCGCAGATTGCCATGTGGATCTGGAAAAACAGTCGGCTTTCGGGCCGGCCCCTGACCATTCCCGCCCTGAGATACATCAGATACCTGAAGTCGGATTGGGAAGCCAATGCGGGGGAATTGCAGGCGCTTCTCCTTCTGGCCCATGAACTCTTAAGCGAAAATAAACTGCTCACCTGGACTCAGGCCATCAGCCGGGTCATGGAAAGGGGTGAAGATTATCTCGCATGGTACGAAAATGCGCCGAAGGGGGATGGATCTTTCGGTTCGGAAACCATTCCTGCGGGCGAGCCGCCGGAAGGCCCTCGGGGGAACGGTGAAAAAAATGAGATCATTCCCTGTGAACTTCCCGAAAAACCCCATGAACTCATGGAAATACTGAAGGAGGAGATCCGGAACAAACCCGATATAGAATTTGAAATTGATGTGCTAAAAAGGGTTTACCATACGGACTCCCGGGAAAAAGTCTGCGAAAAAGAATTCCTGGAAAAACGGAAATCCTATGAAGGATACCGGTACTGGTATGCCCTGGGCTCCCTCCGTAAAAATGATGTGGACAATGAATCCGATCTAATCCAACTGCTTAAAGAAGCATTCTCCGAAAATGATCTCTCAGGTTTAAAAGCAGCCATCGGCAAAAAGAAAGTGTCCGGGAAAATACACTGCTACAAAGTGCTCCTGTTTCTGGCCCTGCATCCTCAAAATACCATGAAACGAAAAGAAATGACCGCCATTCTCTGGGACCGGAAAGGGCGAAAACCGTTGACTTCCTTTGAAACCCACCGGGAAATCCTCATTCGACTCCTGGGAACGGACACGGAAAAGCCCACCTTGAAAAAACATGAAATCTATGAAAATGAACAGCTTGTGGTTGAATACGTTCAGAATGAGTGGTGCGTCCGCCTGAAACAATAGCCGTCAGCTTATAATCTTACTTATTTTTGCCCGCAACAAAAAAATACTTGACATCTACGGATTTGTATTTTACGAAGATCCATCGTTTGATGGAATATAAAGATGGAATAGCGCGATGGTTACCCCCCTTGAAAAGGCAAGAAACAACCCCGGTTCCATGAAGGGAAGGATCCTCAAGGCTGCGCGGCGGGTGTTCGGGGAGTACGGGTTTCACGGTACCACCACAAGGATGATCGCCGAAGCGGTGGGGATTGATATTTCAACACTCCATTACCACTGGGGGGAAAAGGGTGATCTATATGAGGCGTCGGTCCTGGATATCACGGAAGACCTTCGGTTGAAGCTCATTGAGGTGGAACAGGCCATACACGGTAAACCCCTTGCTGTTCGGATGGACATGGCCATTGACTTGATGACCGAATATCTTTTTGAATTCCCCGAAATATCCAACCTGATCCTGTTGCGCTATTTCGGCAAAACCCGGCCTCAGATCCACTTTGACTTCCATGTCCCCGAGTTTATCTCCGACATCGCCCGGTCCATGGACCTGAGCAGAGATGAAAAAAACGTCCCGGTGGGGGTCAAGATGCAGATCCTGACCATCATGAACGCCATTCACAATTTCGTTTCCGGCGAAAACTTCTTCAGGCCCATGTTGGGGCTCGAAAAAGATGCCTACCGCTCAAAGGTCAAAGAAACCCTGAAATCTATCATTATCCCCGCGTTCAACGGGGCGTATGAACGTTTAACCTGAAATTCCCTAAAGGAGGTGTGAGGATGGCCTTAAACCTTGATGCAATCGGCAAAAAAATCGGCCCTGTTGAAAAGCCGTATACGTGGAAGGATCTGGTGCTCTATGCCATGGGGGTGGGGGCCGGCTTCGATGATCTGGAATACTGCTTTGAGCAGAAGCTGAAAGTAATCCCCAGCTTCTCCATCGCGAGCGTTTTTGAATTCCTGGCGGAGGTGGGGATCAGCTCAAACGCCAACCTCGCAGGGATTCTGCACGGAGAGCAGGACATTGTTTTTCATAACCCCATTCCCGTTGAAGGGACCCTGATCACCGAAGGCGCTGTGACCCATATGTATGACAAAGGGGCTAAAAAAGGCGCCCTGGTGTTGGCCGAGGCCGATACCTTTCATAGTAACGGCCAGAAACTCTTCACCAACTATTTTACCCTCTTCTGCCGTAAAGACGGCGGGTTCGGGGGGGAATCCGGTCCCAGTACCCAGGTGGATTTCCCGGACAGACCACCCGATTTTGAAGAGCATGCCGATCCGTCACCCAACCAGCCCCTAATCTACCGGCTTTCGGGGGATATCTTTCAACTCCACGCGGATCCCGAGTTTGCCAAAGCGAGCGGATTTGAAAAACCAATCATGCATGGACTGTGCACCCACGGGTATGCCTGCCGGGCCGTGATCAAGCACCTGTTCCCGGGGGAGCCCGAGCGTATGAGCCGGTTCAGGGTGCGCTTTTCAAAGACCCTTTACCCAGGGCTACCCATCACCACCCAGATATGGAAGATGGATGACGGGAAGGCATTTTTCAGGACCATCAACCGGGAGACCCGGGAAGTGGTCATCGACGGTGGAATCGTGGAATGGCTGAGCGACGAAGCGGTTCTCAATCGGAAACGACAGGGCGGGATCCGTTTTGACGACCGGGTGGCTGTGGTAACGGGAGCGGGAGCGGGCCTGGGCCGTGTCTATGCACTGGAACTGGCAAAGCACGGGGCAAAGATCGTGGTGAACGATCTGGGCGGTGCCCCCGACGGTTCGGGGGAAGGTGCCCAAACCCCTGCGGACCGGGTGGTGGAAGAGATTCGGGAAGCCGGTGGGGAAGCGGTAGCCAGTTATGATTCGGTGGCGACTGAAGACGGTGGAAAAGCCATTGTGGATACGGCCGTCAAAACATATGGCAAAGTGGACATCGTGATCAACAATGCGGGTATCTTAAGAGACAAGACACTGGCAAAGATGGACCCTGAAAACTGGGATGCGGTGATGGACGTTCACTTAAAAGGCGCCTACAACGTGACGCGCCCGGCCTTTCTAAACATGCGCGAGAACCGCTACGGGCGGATTATTTTTACCACATCCGCGGCGGGGCTTTACGGTAACTTCGGGCAGACCAATTACTCGGCGGCCAAGATGGGATTGATCGGTTTCATGAATACACTGAAGCTGGAAGGGGATAAAAATCACATAAAGGTCAACACCATTGCCCCCGTTGCCGCAACCCGGCTCACGGAGGACGTCCTGCCGCCGGAACTCCTGGAAAAACTGAAACCTGAATTTGTCGCTCCCCTGGTGCTCTATCTCTGCTCTGAGCAGTGCCCGGTATCCGGCGCCACGTACAATGCGGGCATGGGATATTTCAACCGGGTGGCTTTTGCCACGGGGCCGGGTGCCGTAGTGGGGGACGGCAAGGCGGCGCCTTTACCGGAGGCTGTGGCGGAGAGTTTCGAGAAAATAAAATCCCTGGACCCTGCAGAAGAATATCCTAACGCAACCGCTGCCTTCGGTCCCATGCTGGACGCTTTCAGCCCTAAAAAAGCAGAAGGCACAGATGAAAAGGAGGCCGGCCTGACGGTCCAGGCAATTTTTGATGGGTTGCCCGGAGCGTTTCAAGCGGACAAGGCTTCAGGGGTGGATGTGGTATTTCAGTTTGATATTTCAGGCCCCAAAGGTGGAAGCTGGACCGCGGTCGTGAAAGAGGGGACCTGTGAGGTCGAAAAGGGGTCCCATGATGCTCCCACCACCACCATCGAAATGGGAGATGATGATTTTGTGAAGATGATCTCAGGGGAACTGAACGCCATGATCGCTTACACCAGCGGAAAGATAAAGATCGGCGGGGATCTGATGAAATCCCAGCTTATCGAAAAGCTCTTTCAGTTTTAGGAGGATAACCAATGATCGGTATAAAATCGTACGGCGGGTACATCCCGAGGTTGAGGCTCAACCGTATGAGCATTTATCAGAGTATGGGATGGTTCGCCCCTGCCATCGTCCTGGTGGCCCAAGGGGAACGCTCCTTCTGCAACTGGGATGAAGACTCGCTGACCATGGCTGTGGAGGCTTCCAGGGATTGCCTTGAAGGGATTGACAGATCCCTGGTGGACGGGCACTACCTCTGTTCCACAACCCTCCCTTTTTCGGATCGTTCCTGCTCTGCGATGGTGAAAACCGCTCTAAACCTGAGGGACGACATTATAACGGGAGATGTGACCACATCGCTCAAGTGCGGCACCAGCACCCTGGTCACGGCACTGGAGGCCATCAAGGGTGGGGAGCGGCATAACATCCTTGTGACGGCATCGGACAAGCGGGAGGCGCGGGCCGCTTACTTCTACGAGATGTGGTTCGGTGACGGTGCCGGATCGTTACTGTTGGGCGACACGGACGTGATCGCCGAATTCAAAGGGAGTTATTCCGTCTCCTATGATTTCGTGGACCACTATCGCGGGTCGAATAACGACTACGACTACATGTGGGAGGAACGCTGGGTCAGGGATGAGGGGTATTCCAGAATCATCCCCGAGGCGGTCACGGGACTGTTCAACAAGCTCTCCATCTCCATGGACGACGTGGATACCTTTGTGTTTCCCTGCTTTTTTAAGGCAGAGCACCGGAAAATTGCCAAGAAACTGGGGGCGTCACCGGATCAGGTGGTGGACAATTTTCACGAGGCGTGCGGTGAGACCGGCGCTGCGCACCCCTTTGTCATGCTCATATCGGCTCTTGAGAAGGCCAAACCCGGAGACCGGGTCGTGGTGGCGGGCTTCGGCCAAGGGTGTGACGCCCTCTGCTTCCAGGTCACCGACCAAGTGGCCAATCTCCCCTCCAGAAGGGGTATCAAGGGCAGCCTGGCAAACAAAAAAACCGAGGACAATTACACCAAATTCCTCAAGTTCAGGGACCTGATCAAGACAGAGATGGGGATACGGGCCGAGGCCCCCACCCAGACAGCCATGACGGTGCTGTGGCGGAAACGTAAGATGCTTCTGGGTCTGGTGGGTGGTAAATGCGCGGAATGCGGAACCCCCCAGTTCCCGAAGATGGACATCTGCGTGAACCCCGACTGTGGCGCTTTTCACACCCAGGAAGATTACGCGTTCCAGGATGAGTCGGCATTTATTAAGAGCTTCACCGGAGACCTGCTGGCGGTATCCGTAGATCCGCCGGCCGTATACGGCATGATCCAGTTTGAAAAGGGCGGCCGGTTCATGGCGGACTTTACGGACTGCGCCCTGGATGATGTGAGTGTGGGCCAGAAGGTGAACCTCGCTTTCAGGAGACGGTATGAGGACCGGGAACGGGGGTTCAGCGGCTATTTCTGGAAGGCCGTGCCCATACCCGGCACCGCCCCCGAAAAGGTCGAAACTCAGGGGATCCGTTTTGACGGCAAAGTGGCCATTGTGACCGGCGCAGGCGGGGGCTTAGGTCGCGATTATGCCCTCGAGCTGGCAAAACGCGGGGCCAAGGTCGTGGTGAACGATCTGGGTGGTGCTCAGGACGGTTCGGGGGAGGGTGCCAATACCCCTGCGGACCGGGTGGTGGAGGAGATCCTGGAAGGCGGCGGGGAGGCTGTGGCCAGCTATGATTCGGTGGCAACGGCCGAAGGTGGAAAAGCCATTGTAGATACTGCCATTGACGCTTACGGTAAAGTGGACATCCTGATCAATAACGCAGGGATACTGAGGGACAAGACCCTGGCAAAGATGGAACCCGAAAACTGGGATGCGGTGATGGACGTCCATCTAAAAGGCGCCTACAACGTGACGCGCCCGGCCTTTTTAAAGATGCGCGAGAACCGATACGGACGGATTATTTTTACCACGAGTGCGGCGGGGATTTACGGCAACTTCGGGCAGACCAACTATTCCGCCGCGAAAACCGGGTTGATCGGATTCATGAACACCCTCAAGCTTGAAGGTGAAAAACACGATATCCGGGTCAACACCGTGGCGCCCGTGGCAGCCACGCGGCTGACGGAAGGCATTCTGCCGCCGGACCTCATGGAAAAACTGAAACCCGAATTCGTCACCCCGCTGGTCCTCTATTTCTGCTCCCATCAATGCAAAGATACCGGCTTTACCATGAATGCGGGGATGGGATTTTTCAATCGGGTAGCCATTCTCACCGGCCCGGGGACGGCCCTGGGCGGCGGCAATGAACCGCCCACCCTGGACGATATTCACAAGCACTGGGATGCCATCAACACGCTTGAAGGAGCGGAGGATTTTCCCAACGCAACGGCTTCCATTGGCCCCATGCTGGATGCGTTCAACCCCAAAAAGGAAGCGGCCAATGCGGACACCGGCTCCGGTCTGACCGTCAAGAAAATATTCGACGGTCTCCCGAATGCATTTCAGGCGGATCAGGCGTCAGGGGTGGATGTGGTGTTTCTATTTAATATCTCGGGAGACGGGGGCGGGATCTGGCATGTCCACATACAAAATGGGGAATGCCTTGTGACGGAAGGGACCCATGAGTCGCCCACCACCACCATCAAAATGGGTGATGAAGGTTTTGTGAAGCTCATTTCGGGAGAGCTCAATGCCATGAGCGCGTTTACTTCCGGGAAACTCCAGATCGAAGGGGATCTCATGAAATCGCAGCTCATCGAGAAGCTGTTCAAGTTCTAGAGGAGATAGGGACCATGGCCACAGGAATCAGAGACAAGGTAGCGATTATTGGTATGGGGTGTACGCGATTTGGAGAACGATGGGACGTAGGCGCTGAGGAGCTCATGGTGGAAGCGTTTTCCGAATGCATGGAGGATGCGGGGGTCGGAAAAGACGATATCGAGGCGGCTTGGCTCGGTACCTGTCTGGAAGAAACCAATGTGGGAAAAAGCGCCCTGCCGCTCTCCACAACGCTCAGACTTCCTTTCATCCCGGTTACCCGGACGGAGAATTTCTGCGCCAGCGGAACCGAGGCATTCAGGGGGGCTGTCTATGCGGTGGCCTCCGGGGCCTATGACGTGGCCCTGGCGCTGGGTGTTGAAAAGCTGAAAGATTCTGGTTACGGCGGGCTCCCCAATCCCGGATCTAACTGGGGGTCCCTTAGTTGGTTGTGGTGGCCCAATGTCACCGCCCCCGGCGCATTTGCCCAACTGGCCTCGGCCTATGCGGCAAAATACAATATTCCGGATCAGGACCTGAAGCGGGCCATGGCCCATGTTTCCTCCAAAAGCCACGCCAACGGTCTCTTGAACCCCAAGGCCCACCTGCGAAAGGAAATCTCCGATGAGCAGGTGATGGCTTCCCCCATTATTGCCCATCCTCTGGGGCTCTTTGACTGCTGCGGGGTGAGCGACGGCTCGGCATGTGCCATCGTGACCACGGTGGAAAAGGCCTTGTCCATGGGCAAAAAGGATTTTATTACGGTCAAAGCCCTGCAGTTAGCGCTCAGTAGCGGCGAAGAGATGGGGTACAACCAATGGGACGGGGACCACTTCATGACAACCGATAAGTGCAGCACCCGGGCCTATGAAGAGGCCGGGATCAAGAATCCCAGGGAAGAGATCAGCATGATGGAACTGCATGACTGTTTCTCCATCACCGAACTGGTGACCTATGAGGACCTCCATATATCCCAAAGAGGCGAGGCGGTGCAAGACGTGATGGATGGATTCTACGACCGGGAGGGCGGGGGTGTCCCCTGCCAGGTGGATGGCGGGCTCAAATGTTTCGGCCATCCCATCGGGGCCTCGGGTCTCCGGATGCTCTACGAAATGTATCTTCAGTTTCACGGCAGGGCCGGTGAACGGCAGATCGAGGACCCGCGTTTCGGACTGACCCACAATTTGGGCGGAGTCCCCTTCATGAATGTCTGCAGTATTTCCATTGTGGGGCGGTACGAAAACTGAGCAAAGGGAAAGGAACCAATCATGGATTTCATAAAGCTCTTTGAACCCATCCGTATCAACAACCTGGAGATAAAGAACAGGATCGTCATGCCCTCCATGGGGCTGGCTTACAGCACAAACTTCTCGTTTAATGACCGTTTAAGGGCTTTTTTCATGGAACGTGCTCGTGGAGGGGTTGGGCTCTTGACCATCGGACCCCTTTCCATAGACCGGGTGGGGAGCGTTCCCATCATGGTGGGGCTCCATGAGGATAAGTTTATCGACCCGCTTAGAGACTTCATTGATGAAGTGCACCGGGAGACCGATGTGAAGGTGGCGTTCCAGCTCCTGCACATGGGCCGGTATGCCTTCTCTTTCCTTACCGGCATGACCCCCATCGCCCCCTCCGCCATTCCGAGCAAGCTGACCAAAGAGACGCCCAGGGAAATGACCCTCGAAGACATAGAAGTGGTCCAAGAGGCCTACGTCAAGGCAGCGATCCGGGCGGTGGCCACGGGGGTTGATTTTGTGGAAATCCTCACCTGCACCGGGTACCTCATGAGCCAATTTTTATCACCGGTCACCAATAAGCGCACTGATAATTACGGCGGTTCCCTGGAAAACCGCATGCGATTCCCCCTGGAGGTGATCGGCCGCGTCAGGGAAGCCATCGGAGATGATGTGCCCCTGGGTATCCGGGTTGCGGGAAATGAATTCATGAAAGGCGGCAATACCAACCAAGAATCGGCCCTCTTCTCCAGGGCAGCGGAAGAGGCGGGCGTGGATGCCATCAACGTGACGGGCGGATGGCATGAAACCACCGTGCCGCAGTTGACGGGCAATGTGCCGGCCGGGGGATTCGTGTACCTGGCCCGCGGGATCAAGGAGGCGGTGACCATTCCCGTCTTTGCATCAAACCGGTTGGGGGACCCGTATGTGGCGGAACGGGCACTCAGATCGGGCTCCTGTGATATGATCTGCTGGGGTAGACCCCTCATTACAGATCCGACGCTTCCCCGCAAGGTACAGGAGGGGCGGTTTAAGGAGATCGTTCCCTGTGTTGCCTGCAACCAGGGGTGCTTTGATACCATTTTTTCAGGGAATCCCGTGACGTGCATCCTGAACCCCTTGGCCGGATACGAGGCCTATTACAAGGTGGGACGGGCGGAAACGCCTAAAACCATCATGGTGGCGGGCGGGGGTCCCGCGGGCATGCAGTTCGCCATCACGGCGGCGGAAAGGGGCCACCGGGTTACCCTCTTTGAAAAGGAGGAAAGACTCGGCGGTCAGGTCAATCTGGCGGGTGTCCCCCCGGGTAAAGGGGAACTGTTGAAGCTCATAAAAAGTATGCGGGACCGGATGGATTTGCTGGGGGTCGAGGTGGTGCTCGGTACCCTCCTGACGTCTGATATGGTATCCCAAAAGAAACCGGATCTGCTGGTGGTGTCAACGGGTGCCGAGCCCGTCTTGCCGGATGTGCCGGGCGCTCACTTGCCCCATGTGTTGGATGCATGGGACGTGCTGTCGGAAAAAGCCTGGGATATCGGGCGGGATGTGGTGGTGGTGGGCGGCAGCGCAACCGGGTGCGAGACGGCCCATTTTATTGCCGCCATGGATGTGCCCGATTCAGATACCTACACCTTTTTGATGTTGCACCAGGCGGAGGAGCGGGATTACGCCACATCCCTTTTGAGGGCTTCCGGCAGACGGGTCACGGTCATCGATATGCTTCCCCGGTTGGCCAATAACGTTGGGAAAACCGCCCGCTGGTCTTTAATGAAGTCATTAAAACTTCTGGGGGTGAACCTGCGGCCCAGTACAAAGCTTCTGGAGATCACAGACGACGCGGTGGTGGTGGAGACCGGCAACGTGCAAGAGACCATTGTTGCGGATACCGTGGTGATGGCTGCCGGGGTCCGTTCGGTGAACAGTCTTGCGGAAGCAATTCAGGATACGGGCACCGAACTGATTGAAATCGGAGACGCAAAAAAGCCCGGGAAAATTACCGAGGCCATACGGCAGGGATTCCTCAGAGCGCTGGAGGTGTAAACAGGGAGACGACAGTATGGGAAAATGGATGGACGGCTACCTGGAACGTCTGGACCAGGTTCGCCAGGGAAACCTTGCGGGCGGGGGAGACGCCCGGCTGGATATCCAGCGGGGCTTTAATAAGCTTACCGCCAGGGAGCGCATCGAAAGAATTGCGGATGCGGGATCTTTTGAGGAGATAGGCTCCCTGGTGACCGATTCCCGTCCCCCCTTTGACGGCAATTCCCGGCTGTGCCCATCGGACGGGGTGGTCATGGGTTTTGGAAAAATTAATTCCCGGATGGCGGCTCTCTGTGCCATGGATTTCTCGGTCATGTCAGGGTCCCTTGGGGACCAGGCGGCCTGGAAACTGGCGGATCTGGTTGAAATGGCCGGACAAAAAAGGATGCCTCTGGTCTGTATTTTCGATTCGGCGGGGCTGAGAATCGGGATCAAAGGGGGGGATTGCGGTCTCTCCGGTCTGGGCCGCTTCATTCGGAACTATTCCCACTATTCCGGTGTCATTCCCAGAATCTCCCTTGTGCTGGGACCGTGTACCGGGCTCATGGCCTCCGTTGCTGTACTTTCCGATTTTCTGATTATGCGGGAAAATGCGGCATTTTTGTGGTACGGGGGCGAAAAGGAATCGGATGATGCGGGCATTGCCGAGTTTCATATGGAAAAGAGCGGGCAGTGCGACCTCATTGCCCGGGATGATGAAGACGCCATTCATGGTCTGAAAGACCTGCTGCAATTCCTGCCGGCCAGCTGCTGGGAAAAACCGTCCTTTGAGGAGACCGGAGACGACCCAGAAAGGCGGGAAGAAGCGCTTCTCCATGTAATGCCCGACAATCCCAAATTTACCTATGATATCCACCAGATCATTGAACTGATCGTGGACCATGGGACCTTTTTTGAACTGAAAGAGGATTACGCATCGCACCTGGTGACCGGGTTTTGCCGGTTCGGCGGCCATGTGGCGGGTCTTGTGGCCAACAACCCCGATGAATTGAGCGGCATTATGGAGCCGGACGCATCGGATAAGTATGACCGGTTCATGAGATTCCTGGATGCCTTCAACATTCCCCTGGTCACCTTGGTGGATACCACGGCCTTCCCGCCGGGGGACCGATGGGAGCGCATGGGGGTCATCCGGCACGGCGCAAAGCTCCTCCACTCCTATGCCCATCTCACCTGCCCCAAAATTACCATGGTGTTGAGGCGGTCCTACGGCGGGGCCAACATCGTTTTAGGGTGTTCCAAGATGTTTCCGGATTTTGTCTACACATGGCCCACGGCCGAATTTGCGCCCACGGGCCCCGAGACCGTGGTTCACGCCATCTTCCACAAGGAGCTGGCCAAAGCCAAGGAGCAGGGCAATTATGATGCGGTGTTCAATCGTTTCTTAGGCATCCTTAAAGAGCAGTTCTCGGTGATGAATCTAGCCAAGATATGGACGTCCTATTATACGGCCCATGAGGTGATCGATCCCAGAGAGACCCGGCCCAGGATTATCAAGGCGCTTGCAGCGATCCAAAACAAACACGAAGTACTGCCGGAGAAGAAACGTTCCATAAAACCCGCATGACCGGTAAGGAGGGGGACCTGAATGGGTGAACGAATGGATGATGCCATTTTACGACTGACCGGGATCCATGAAAAAAACCGGTCCGGTGGCGGGCCTCAACATATCAAAAGACAGCATGACCGGGGCAAGATGACGGCCCGGGAACGGATCGACTGCCTCCTGGACGTGGGCTCTTTTTCCGAACTGGGTTCCAGCGTCAACACCACCGGGAAGAGAATCGACGGAAGGGAGTTCGATGCGCCGTGCGACGGGGCGGTTGTGGGCACCGGACGGATCGAGGGCCGGCGGGTGGTGGTCTACGCCAGTGATTTCACAGTTCTGGGCGGCTCCATCGGCACCCAGCACGGTCTTAAGTTTGTCAAAATGATGGAGATGGCGGCCACCTGGGGAATCCCCATGATATGGCTCCTGGACTCCTCGGGCGGACGGCTCGGGTACCGGGATGTACCCATGGCCGGGATCGACTGGTGGTTTGCCCTGGAGTCCAGATATTCAGGGATGATCCCCCAGATCAATGTCCTGTTGGGTCCCTGCATCGCGGGCCAGGCCTATTGTCCCACCCTGTGCGATTTCTTGCTCATGAGCAGGGGGTCGGCCCACCTGTGGCTCGGCGGCCCCCGCATGACCCAGGCGGCCACCTCCGAGAAGATCGGCGGAGATGTGGGGGGAGCGGATTATCACATGGTCTACAGCGGCACCTGTGACGTGGTGGGTGAAAACGACGAAGAGACCATTTTAAAGACCAGAAAGCTGATGAGATACCTCCCGTCCAACTGGGAAGAGCGGCCCCCGCTCAGGGAAACCACGGACAGTCCCCACCGGGAGGTGGGGGAATTGACCACAATGGTCCCCGACGATGACACCCCATACGATATGCACCAGGTGATAAAATGCCTGGCGGATGACGGGGCGTATTACGAAATCAAGGATGAATACGCCGGGCAATTGATCACCTGTTTCTGTCATTTTAATGGAGAAGCAGTGGGGGTTGTGGCATGCAATCCCAAGACTCCCGGCAGTGTCATCGAAATCAACGCCTGCGACAAATACTACCGGTTCTTGCAGGTGCTGGATGCCTATTCCATCCCGCTGGTGACCCTGGTGGACACGCCAACCCTTGTGCCGGGGGAATCCCAGGAGGCGATTGGGTTGATTCGGCATTTGGGAAAGATGCTGGATCTCTATGCCACGGCCACCATCCCAAAAATTTCCGTGGTGTTGGGGCGGGGACACGCGGATGCGGGTGGCATGATACTGGGGAGTGTCAGGGATATGGGCGTTGATATCATTTATGCCTGGCCCACCGCAAGGTTCAGTGTGGAGGCATCCACCATGGATTACCGGGAAAATTTCCCCTGCGGCATGGAAGATGACGCATACCCGGGGTACTTGAATCGGGCCCGGGAAACCGTGGATGTCTTTGAAGCGGCCGGGAGCTGGACCGCCCAGGTGGTGGATGAAATCATCCATCCGAAAGAGACCCGGAAACGGATCATTGAAGCCATTGACCTCACACGGCATAAGAAAGAGACTCCGCCCCACGGGGCCAAGCGGCAGGGGACGGGACCCACATAATGGGGAATGGGGCGAAAGGAGTATGGCCATGAGTAACACGGAAAAGAGTCCGAAGCGGGTGGAGGTTCGGGCGCCCATGTCAGGGGTGTTCTACCGGAGGCCCGGCCCGGATGAAAAGATTTACGTGGAAAAGGGCGATGTGGTGAAAAAGAAACAGGTCCTGGCGCTCCTTGAGACCATGAAGGTTTTCCAGAGTGTCAAGGCGCCCGTTGCGGGTAAGATTGTTGAGATCGCAGCGGAAAATGAACTCCCCTTGAAAGACGATGACCTCATGTTCGTCATTGAGAAGGCATGATGTGATGCCGTCTAAGCCCTTATTGTCCAAGATCCTCATCGCCAACCGGGGTGAGATCGCCCACAGAATTATCCGCTCCTGCCGGGAGATGGGGATCCATACGGTTGGGGTCTACTCGGAGGCGGACGAAGATTCCCTTCACCTCTCCCTGGCGGATGAGACGGTCTGCATCGGTCCGGCCATGAGCCAGAAAAGCTATCTGAACATGGAAAATATCCTGTCCGCCGCAAAAGAAACCGGGGCGGATGCCATCCATCCCGGATACGGGTACCTGGCGGAACGTGAGGCCTTTGCCACCCTGTGCGAAGCCGAGGGGCTGGTATTTATCGGTCCCACAGCCGCAAACTTAAGGCTTGCCGGGGACAAACT
>JAERTK010000288.1 GCA_016844935.1 Desulfobacteraceae bacterium
CGGGAAACCCGTTCTCGGTCGCCAGTTGGAGGATGCGGGAAATCTGTTCGGCGTTTCGAGGAAAGGCCACCACGTCGGGCATATGGGTTATCTTGGTGGCATCGGCGGCAAATTCGACCATCTCGTTTTCGGTGGTCAACAGATGTTTTCTTCCAACAATTCCGGATATGTGGTCAAGAAGCGCTTTTGAAATCATTGCGGAATCTGAACACGACTTTTAAGGGCGTGCTGGAGGGTCATGCTATCCATGAATTTGAGATCTCCCCCCATGGGTACCCCCAGGGCGATCCTTGAAATTCTAACCCCGGGATTTTTTTCCGAAAGTAATCCGGAGATGAAGGAGGCGGTGGTTTCGCCGCCGGTGGTGGGGTTGGTTGCCAGAATAACCTCTTTCACTTTTTCCTTTTCCAGTCGCCCCAGAAGCCTGTCAATTTTGAGGTCTTCGGGGCCGATGCCGTCCAGGGGGGAAAGCACGCCATGCAAAACATGGTACCGCCCCCCGTAAACGCCTGATTCCTCCAGGGCCATCTGGTCCCCGGGGGTTTCAACCACGCAGATGGTCCCCATGGCGCGCTGCTCGCTCTGGCAGATGGCGCAGGGATCTTTATCGGTCAGATTGAAACAAACCGAGCAGAATCGGATCTTTTCCTTAACGTCGATCAGGCTCCGGGCTAACCCCTCCGCCAACCCCCGGTCGTTTCTCAATACGAAAAGTGCCATGCGTGTGGCAGACTTCTGGCCGATACCGGGTAGTTTGGAAAATTGATCGACCAGTTCCACTAAAGGTTCAGGGTAAATTCCCATGGGTCTCTCTCGGGTAAGTTCTATGGCGTTTCATTGTTCACAAATTCATGAACCCGGTGGTGTAAAATATTACATGAGACCGGGCATTCCAGGGATATTCATCCCCTTGGTGAGTTCCCCCATCCCGTCATTCATCATGTCCCTGGCCTGTGTCAGCGCGTCATTGGCCGCGGCCATGACCAGGTCCTCCAACATTTCCACGTCTTCCGGGTCCACCACTTCACGGTCAATTTTGATGGAAATAAGTTCCTGTTTCCCGTTGGCCACCACGGAAACCATACCGCCGCCTGCGGAAGCCTCTACGGTTTTCTCTCCCAATTCTTCCTGAAGTTTACCCATTTTAGATTGAAATTTCTGGGCCTGCTTCATTATCTGCCCCATGTTCGGCATGCCTTTCATTTTGATTCCTCCTTAACTTTTCCTGATTATTTTTGTATCAATTTGCCTTCAAACAAATCCAGAACATTCTGAGCCACATCTCGAACCTCGGGTGGAAGCTCAAGTGGTTTGGCTGTGGTGACGTTGGTATTCGTGCTTGAATCGTTCTCCTTTTTGGGGTTGGTTGTCTGCGGTCCAACCTTGATTTTGAGCCGTATTTCCCTTTTAAAAAACGCCCGGCAATAGGCTGCCAGTTGATCACTTTTTTCCTGCTCCTCAAAATAACCGGCGGAAAATTTATGATTTCCGCTTTCGATTTCCAACAGATCTTGAGTGAGGCTTTTGAGGTGCCAGTCTTTGAGAATGGTGTAGAGCATTTTGCTTTTGCCAAAAACAAACTGAAGAAAATCCTCCCAGGTTTTTTTTCCACCGGCGGCCATATCAGGCGGCGTATTTGAACCGGGTTGGCCGGGTTTTTCAATATCCTTTTCCCCAATGGTTGTTTGGCCATTATGAATTTCGGCACTGGTAACTTCACGGGTGCCCTCTTCTTTGCCATTCCGGGCCCAGTTGGTGGCAGACTCTGAGAGGGGTTTTCCATTTTCCGGGTGCTGCCCGGGTGAAAGGGAAACCACCCGTTCTTCCAAAGTAGCCATTTTCTTCATGATATCGCCAAATGACAGGTAGTCGCCCAGACTGCACAGCTTTATCATGGTGGTTTCCAGAACCAGGCGCGGATAGGCTGTAAAGCGAAGGTTCTCTTCCCTGGCGATCAGAAAATTCAAAAGGATCTGCAGCTTCTCCTCACCAGCCATTTCAGCCTGCTGTTTGATTTCGTCCCTGTCGCTCTCACTCATGTCAATGAGGTGCTCTCCGGGGGCAATCAGGCTGACCAACAGGTTCCTGAACTGTTCCATCAATGCGCGGTAGAATTCTTTAATGTCGTATCCCTGATTGTATACCGTTTCCACCACCGCCAGACACCTGGACGATGCGCCGTTAATGATAGCGGACGACGACTCGAAGATAAGACCACGATCAATAATACCCAGTATTTCCGGCACCTGGCTGTCCTGAACGGTCTGCCCGGCAAAAGCGATCACCTGATCCAGAAGGCTTTCAGCATCCCTCATGCTCCCTTCCGCTTCCCTGGCGATCATGGCGAGGCCTGTGGTACCGATGTGGACATCCTCATGTTTGGAAATTTTTTCCAGGATTGCGACAATCTTGGGGAGGGGAATCCGCTTGAAATCAAATCGCTGGCAACGGGAAAGAATGGTGATGGGGACTTTGTGGCTTTCGGTGGTGGCGAATATGAACTTCACGTGGGGTGGCGGTTCTTCCAGTGTCTTTAAAAGCGCGTTAAACGCCGGAAGGGTCAACATGTGGACTTCATCGATGATGTAGATGCGGTACGGGCTGGCGGACGGCATGTACTTGGCGTTTTCCCGAAGTTCCCGAATCTCGTCAATGCCCCGGTTGGAAGCGCCGTCAATCTCCTGCACGTCAATGGAATTGCCGTCCGTTATCTCCCGGCAACTCCGGCACTGGTTGCAAGGCACCCCCGGCTCTCCCTGGGTGCAGTTGATGGCCTTGGCGAATATCCTGGCCACAGAAGTTTTGCCCACGCCCCGTGGGCCCCCGAAAATATAGGCGTGCGCCAGCCTGCCGGTCAGAATGGCATTCACCAATGTCTGGGTAATGTGCTCCTGGCCGATGACATCCTCGAACACCTGTGGACGCCATTTTCTGGCAAGAACTTCGTAAGGCATCTTATTATAACTCACGAAGGGTTGAAAAAAACCGATGAAAAGTCAGCAGGGCGGGTCGGCCCTTCAAGAAATCCTGAGGATACCGCATTTTATGAAGATAGAACATTCAAGTGTATGGCGGAGAGAGAGGGATTCGAACCCTCGGTACCACGGTTAGCAGTACACGCGATTTCCAGTCGCGCTCCTTCGGCCAGCTCGGACATCTCTCCTTGTTTTATTCTCAAACGAACAACCAATCCACCACCAAAACCCTGGCGGAGAGGGTGGGATTCGAACCCACGTGCCCCGCTATTCACGGGACAAATCGATTTCGAGTCGACCCCGTTACGGCCACTTCGGTACCTCTCCTTTGTCGGGTTTACTGCCTTTTCCTCTTCGGGCTTGAAAAAACGCCCTCATCAATGCCCGGCATTCATCCGCCATAACGCCGGATATCACTTCCATGCGGTGGTTGAGGCGGTGATCCCGGGGAATGTCATACAAGGACCCCGCAGCGCCACCCTTTATGTCGTGTGCTCCGAAGACCAGCTTTGCCACCCTTGTATGAATGGCTGTTCCCACACACATGGGACAAGGTTCTATGGTCGCCACAAGCAGGCAGCGGTTCAACCGATAGTTCTGTTTGATTCGGCACGCTTTACGGATGGCCAGGATTTCAGCATGGGCCGTAGGGTCACAACGCTGTATTGGCTGATTGTGAGCCCGTGACAGAATACGTCCATCAGGATCGACCAGCACCGCGCCCACAGGAACCTCGCCCTCCAAATAGGCTTTTTCCGCTTCCAGCAGTGCCTGCCCCATCAAATGATAAAGATCAAGCGGCATTTTTCAATGCTTTTACATTATTTTTTTCCGTTACGTCAAGGGGATACTCTTCTGGGTGCATGAAAATATTTACAACCTTCGTATTCGGGTGCGTTTCCGTTATCGCACCTGATTTTACCTTCCGCCATATTAACCTAATCCCGTGCCCCTTGAGATCCTTTGACGGGCATCAGGAAGTGAAAACCGTCCCTCCCCAGGTTGGTTGTCAGGGTGTTCACAACCTTCTTTGAAAACTGAGGGGTGTCGTTGGGGCCTGCCCGGTACATGGGTTTTCCGTCCCGGCCGAACGTGAATGAACGGGGGCATTGCCTTTCCTGGATATCCCCGAAGATTCTTTTCGCAAATCCGTAATCCCTGTGCGCGGAAAAGCCCAGGGTTTCAGCATAGATTCGCGCGCCTTTCACCAGTTTTTTCGCACAAGTAGGGTGAATTTCCGACAGATTCTGATGTGTTTCGATTTGCCGCAGGCGAAATCGGTATTCATTTTCATTTAAGAGCATACAGTGGGCGTCTTTTATCCCCAGGCAGAAAACATCCACCAGAAAGGCGGCCATCAACACCTGGTTGCCGAGGGTTTTTCGCGTAACCACAACGGTCCCGATGCCAGCATTGGGTTCAAAAAGGCCTTTGCGTTCCCAACATTCATAAAGAGGCGCCTGGAGGGCCTGTGCGGTGGCAACCCGGTTGGTGATACTGGACAGAGCCGTTTCCCTTAAGATGGTTGCCTTTCTTTTTTTCCTTTTGGCTCCTTTTTTTGCTCTTTTCAGCACGATTTTTCTGCGGCGTAACGCCATCAATCCATCCCTATTCTTCGGTCTCATGACCCAGCAGGATCATCCGCTCTTTGGCGGCGGCGGCTCTTTTGGCCTCCCAGGAATCCCACGTCTGCTTTAAACGAACCAGTTCACCTTCCAGTGATACGATTTCTTCAGTGTGCGAGCCGCTTTTCAGTGCATCCAATACACCCAGACGTTTTTTTATCTGGCGAACACGCTCTTTGATGGACTTCATGGCTGCCAGCGCTTCCCTTTCCCTGGGGGTGGGGATCTCCATTTTGCCGGTGCAGGTATTCACGTTGCCCAGGTCGGGCGGGTTCAGGGTATCATTTCCCATGATTCCACCTCCTTCATGCTGCCGACCGCCCTACAGGCCCTGGCCGGTGAGCCGTTTCAGGGCATCCAGGTATTTCCCCCGGGTCTGTTCAATGATATCCGATGGCAACTTTGGCGGCGGTGGGGTTTTGGGCCATTTGATCCGGAGCAGATAATCCCGGAGAAACTGTTTGTCAAAACTCTTTTGCGGGCCGCCCGGTGCGTAAGTATCCACGGGCCAGAAACGGGATGAATCAGGGGTTAATACCTCGTCAATCAGGATCAATCTGCCGTCTTTAATGCCGAATTCAAATTTGGTGTCCGCAACAATTATGCCCTTTTGAGCGGCCAGTTCCCTTCCAAATTTATAAATTTCAAGGCTCAGCCGTCGAACTTCCTCAGCCCTTTCCCTGCCCAGAAGTCCCACAGCGGTTTCAAAATCAATGTTTTCGTCATGCATGCCTTCTTCGGCCTTGGTGGAAGGGGTGAAAATGGGCTCTGGGAGCTTCTCCGACTCAACAAGCCCTTTGGGGAGGGTGATGCCGCAAACGGCTCCGGTTTTTTGATATTCTTTCCAACCGGACCCGGAGATGTATCCCCTGACGATGCATTCCACCGGCAGAGGTTCTGCTTTCTTCACCAGCATGCTCCGGTTTTCAAGCTCCGCTGTGTATTTCCGGCAGACCTCCGGATACTCGGCCGGAGAACTGCTGATGATGTGATTTTCAACCATTGACGCAAGCTTTTTGAACCAGAAAAGGGATATCCCGGTGAGAATACTCCCCTTGTCGGGAATGGGGTCATCCATGACCACGTCAAAAGCGCTCATGCGGTCGCTGGTCACGATCAGCAGCTTGTCCTCAATTTCATAAACATCGCGAACCTTTCCCCGTCTCAAAAGGGTGATGTCGCTGAAGTCGGTTTTCGTTACAACCTTTGAACCCATGGTACATTACCTCCAGGTCTTGTTTTTTCGGTGGTATAAAATAAAAATCAGAGTCATATGCCAGCTTCCCAATTCATTGAAGTCCTACTATAATGATTCAGATGGTTTAATGCAAGCTGGCGGGCGGTTTGTGGATGATTTTATGGTTCCCGTGACAATACTCCGGAATTTATTTACTATGAAAATATGAAGAGCATTCGGTTCTGTCCCGACTGCGGCAGGTATTTCTGGCCCGGATCTCATAGAGTCAGAATGGAGAAACAACTCCATGGTTGGGGTTTCCTTTAACCCTTTTCTTGACCTTGGCATCAAAAGCTGATATTCAATACGCCGTAAGGGGCGATTAGCTCAGATGGATAGAGCGTTGGTCTCCGGAACCAGAGGTCGCGAGTTCGAGTCTCGCATCGTCCGCCACAAGAAAATCAAGGGTTTACTTTAATTTCGTAAGCCCTTTTTTGTTGGTTTGTTTACCGTCCCCATCACTGTCCCCTTTATCTTGAAAATGCATGAAGCAAACCTTTTCGGGTTTGGTTCGTGGATTTTCAGGGTGGCGGGTGCCTGCCTCCAAGGCGGCGGAATGGTGCCCTGCGGGGTCGAAAGTATGTTAAGCCTTGCCTGAAATAAGCCTCCAAAACAAATAAGAACGTTCCTGTTCAACACTGGAAAAAAAGCATTTGATGAAAGCATGCAATAAAGTATATGATTTCGTCATTAGTATTTCTAACGTGGGTAGTTCTAAAGAATTGGATGACCGAAAGAACATTTTGTGCGGTTCACGAGCTCAATAGAATGTGCGTACCCATCTGAGGGGGGCAACTGGTGGCCGAAAGAATAATTTTTAATTATGGATCTTAGTGGGAAATTATAAAGGTGGTCAGAGGTGCTAGCTTAGGGCCTTTTGAAAATTCTCAACATCATTAAAACCCAACCAAGAAGGAGGAAAGCGCATGAAGATTTTGAGAAAATTTATATCGGCAATTCTACTTGTTCTGTTTCTTTCCGCAGCAGCCTTTGCACAGGGCCTACCGGTAGCAGATAATCCCGAAGAAGTTGGAATGTCCTCTGATAGGCTCGCAAGACTTACATCGGGACTTAACGAAGCGGTTGAAAAAGGGACCATCCCTGGCGCAGTGGGAATAATTGTCAGAAAAGGAAAAGTCGCTTATTTCGAGGCCATCGGTTTTCAAGATAGAGAAAATAAGGTGCCGATGACAAAAGAATCGGTTTTTCGCATATATTCCATGAGCAAAGTTTTTACATCCCTGGCAATTATGATGTTAGTGGAGGAAGGGAAAATTATTCTCGCCGACCCAGTCTCAAAATTTCTCCCGGAATTCAAAGACATGAAAGTAGGTGTTAAAAAGAAAAACCACTATGCCGACAAAAAAGAATTAGTTATGGTTCCTCCCAATCGACCGATGACGATTCAAGACCTTCTTCGACACACTTCGGGGTTAACTTATTGGTTCTTTGGTAAGCCTTCCTTAAATAAGACAAAATGGAAAGAAAACGTAACCTTTACTTATGGCCAAACTCTCGAAGCGATGGTAACAAAAATTTCTAAATCACCCCTCTGTTACCAGCCAGGGACCACATGGGATTATTCCCAGTCAACTGATGTGCTGGGCAGAATCGTAGAGGTCGCTTCGGGCGTCAGTTTCGATGAATTCATCGCTGAACGAATTGCAAAGCCCCTTAAACTTACGGGCTCTGGTTTTTGGGTAGACGGTGAAGATCAACAAAAATTGATCGCTGAGCCACAGGTTAATCCAACTACCGGGAAAAAGCCGGCGGTCATTGACGTAACAAAACGACCGGTTTGGCTTTCAGGTGGTGGTGGTATGGTATCGACCGCATCAGATTACGCACGCCTCTGCCAGTTATTCCTGAACGGAGGAATTTTGGATGACGTCCGTCTGCTTTCCCCGAAGACTGTAGATCTGATGACATCAAATCATCTCCCGGCGACTATCAAGTATGCGCCTAAGCTCCAAATGCAGCTTGGACCCATGTTCCCAAGTCCAGAGGTAGGTAATGGTTTTGGGCTGGGCTTTCTCGTGCGCGTAGCACCAGGTCTCAACCCACAACCCGGTTCGGTAGGGGATTATTGCTGGGCCGGTTTATTTGGCACATATTTCTGGGTAGATCCCAAGGAGGATTTGGTGGCGGTTCTAATGATACAGTCAAAATCCCAAAGGAATTATTACCGTTCCTACATGAGGGATATGGTGTACCAAGCCATCATTGACTAGGAAGGATGCCTGAGTCGATGTGATAAGATTTTCATTGACCACAAAAGATGGGCGGGGCTGAAATAACCCTGCCCATTATAATTTGTGCGCCGGACATGGCGCTATGGGAAAAACGGGGTCTGTTGTCTCCTATTAATGGTTGATAAGGACGCGGTTTTCACGCTAATCCGCGATGATCCAAAAAATAAAAAGGGTCGTACCAATTTATCTCTTTTTCGAGAATTAAATTCAGGTGGGACCCTTTTTACGCCATGCAAATGGTCTGGATGGGAAACGAGAAGTGGTCAATTCGTCCTGAACCATCACTCCGGTCCCCAGGAAGGAGATGTCTGCTTTCCTTTTTCGAAGGTCACACGTCGCTGGGTGCTGCCGTTGGCGTTCATGATGTAGATGTGGTATTGGCCGGTTCTGTTGGAGCTGAAGGCCAAATACCGACCGTCCGGCGACCAGCAGGGATCCTCGTTGTTGCCCGAGTTGGCGGTGAGCCTTTTGGTTCGGCCGCTGTCCGGCGCCATGGTAAAGATATCGAAGTTTCCGTTGGTCTTTCCCACAAAGACGATCCGGTTAAGCGTTGACCAGGCGGGGGAGGTATTGTATTTGCCCTCATAGGTGAGCCGGTCCACCCTCCCGCTGGAAATTTCCATGAGGTAGATCTGCGGGGAACCGGACCGGTTGGAAACAAACGCGAGCCTGCTGGCGTCGGGGGAAAAAGCTGGCGACACATCAATTCCCCAGTGCTTTACGAGCTGTTTCAATATTTTCCCCTGAAGATCGATGGTGAAGATATTTGGATTCCCCTCGTGGCTCATGGTCAACGCCAGCTCTTTACCATCTGGGGCCCAGCATGCGCCGATATTCAAGCCAGACCTGCCTGAAAGACGTCTTAATTTACCGGTGACCAGGTCCCTCAGGTAAAGCATGGGTCCGCTGTTCTTTTTTTTGTAGGAGTTGTAAACAATTTTTTTGCCGTCGGGGGACCATCTGGGCAGAAGGGCGATGCTCTTGTCCCGGGTTATGGGCCTGACATTGTGCCCATCGTAATCACAGGCATAAATTTCTCTTTGCCCCGTGGCGGTCCCCACAAAGGCCAGCCGGGTCAGGAAAATGCCTTCATGCCCGGTCAACTTCAAAATGATTTCGTTTGAGAGCCGATGCATCAGATGCCGGTATTCTTCAAGTTTCCCGAGCGCCCTCTTGCCCAGGATCTGGCGCCCCCGGAAGACATCGAAAAGCCTGATTTCAACTTCCAGGCGGTTGCCGATACAGACGTAGCCGCCTTTTAAGAGAAGCTCCGCGCCAATGACGGACCAGTCCTTAAAATTAATATCCTTTCCCTTGAGAGGGCCGCCCTTTTCCTCCAGAAACGCCGCTTTATCAAGAGGATTAAAATAACCACTCAAATCGAGATCGTTGCTCACAACGCCTGAAAGCCTGGTGGACAATGCAGGATTTTTGTTGTCTTCCCCGAGGTTTTTAAAATCCGGAATGGCGATATTGAACTTCGGTACGGAGGGGGAATTAATATCGATATAGATACGCGCAAACGTGACACCCTCCAGACAAATAAGGAGCAGGGAGCACGTAAAAAGCCACCCGAAAAGGAACCGCATCCGTCTCATTTTTTATCCTCCACCAGCCATAATGTTGCGTGGCTGTTCAATTTTCTTCCAGTTCACTGAGGTCGAACCTGATTTCCATCTCATCCTGGCGTTTATTATACCCGTCCGGAAACGGGGGGAGTGGATTTGATCGCTCCACCGCCTTTATGACCGAGGCGTCAAAGATGGCATTTCTTGAACGGTCGATAAACCAGGATTTCAATATGGTCCCGTCCTGTTTGACCTTGACGACCACCGTGGACGCAAGGGCTTTTCGTTTTGAGGGGCTGGTCAGGGCAACGGGATATTGCCAGTTGCTCTTGATCTGATCTTCCACTTCCATCTGGTAGATGCGGATGGAAATCCCTTCAACGGACGTGTTTCCGGAACCGGCTGTTTCTGACCTTTTGACACTCGTCTGGATTTTGGAAATGGCCCGATCCACGTGTTGATCTTTCTTTTGGGTCCTGACATTTTTTTTGATCTTCGCCACCGCCTGGTCTATGAGTTTTGATGAGGAGACCTTGGGTTTTGGTGGTTTTTTGGGTTTCGGTGGTTTTTTTGGGGTGCTTTTCTTCCTTTCAACGGTTCTTTTTGAAATGATAACGGGTTTTGTTTCTTTTTTCGGTGTACTGATCCTTTTGGCGGCCACCGCTTTTTTGGGGCTGGAGACCTTTTTAGCGGCCCTTTCAGGCTGAACGGCTTTTTTCGATGCTTTTGGTTTGTCGGCGGGTAAACTCACCAGATCCACTTCGTAAATTGTAGGACCGCTTACCTTTCGGGTGGAAGATGGATCCGGGACGAACAGGAGCAGGGACAAGGCGCCTAAATGGAGGAACAGGGACAAGAAAATGAACCGGCTCCACCTGGGCTCCATTGCGCGATCCGATCTGGTTTGTACCCGTAAGCCTTCCATCAACGTCAGTCCACAGGTTCGGTAACCATTCCCAGCTTTTCGATTCCCGCCTTTTTCACGCTGGCAATGACATGAATGACAAACCCATAGGGAATATCCTTGTCCGCCCGCAAAAGGACCTCCTTATTCCGTCTGTTCTCAAAGATTTTACGGACTTTTAATTCCAGACCTTCCAGGGGAATTTGATGGCTTTCCAGAAAAATTTCCTTTTTGCTGTTGACCGTCAACATGAGGGGTTCATCGGATGTCTTAATGTTTTTGGCCTCGGTTTTCGGAAGGTTGACATCTACGCCTTGTGTCATCATAGGGGCGGCCACCATAAAAATGATCAACAGGACCAGCATCACATCCACGAAGGGTGTCACATTGATTTCGGACATCAATTGCCTGTTGTTGCCACCGGAACCGAATGCCATATGATTAAGTACCCTTCCTGATGGTTGGCTTCTTGAAAAACTGCCTGACCACCATGCTCAGAAAATCGGTGGCGAAAATATCCATTTCGGCGCGGAGGCTTGCGACGCGCTGGGTAAAATAGTTAAAGGCCACAACAGCCGGGATGGCGGCCGCCAGACCGGCGGCGGTGGCAATAAGGGCCTCCGAAATACCGGGGGCCACCACGGCCAGGTTTGCGGACCCTTTAAGCCCGATGCTGCGGAACGATTCCATGATGCCCCAGACCGTTCCAAAAAGACCGATAAAGGGGGCTGTGTTCCCGGTGGTGGCCAGAAAACCTAAGGCTTTTTCCAGCCGTTTGTTCTGATCAATCTCCGCTTTCCGGAGCGCCCTTTCCAGGTTGTCCATCAACGTCTGCTGGCTCCGTAACGGATAATCCGATTGGCCGGCGGTACCGGCTTCCGAGATGGATTCGGGGTCGTTGCCCTGTATTTTCCTAAATCGCGTGAATTCCGCATATCCCGCACGAAAAAGACGGGCTACAGGGCTGTGTTTTAAAGACTGGCTTGACCGGTAAATTTTTTTAATGTCCCTGGATTCATAGAAAAGCTCAAGGAAGTCGTCTGTTTGATCCCTTGCTTTTCGGAGCATTCTGAATTTCAGAAAGATGATGGCCCATGTGCCGATTGAAAACAGGAAAAGAATCAACAGGACAAATTTCACCATGGGTCCCGCATGCAGAATCATCTGGATGATATCGTTGTCAAGGGCGCTATCGAAACTGAAGCCCGCAGGATTGAGAACGGCTATGGGGATATTCGTCATTGGCGCTCCTCGTGATTTGGAAAAATAGGGCCGTGCGCTTTCAGATCAGCCCGGAGTTCAACATGCTCTACTTTTATAGTGCTTGCGGTTAGGTTTCAAGAAGAATCTTTATGAATGCGGAATGCGGATCGCGGAATGCGGAATATTTTGGGCTTTCAAGCTTTACCGGTCCGGGTTTGTGCCGGTGGTTCGCTTGTTTATGGTCCATTATCCAGTCCGAACTTTTCTATGAGAAAATCGACCAGGCCAGCCACGTCGTCCAGGGTGAACCGGTGCGTCTTCAATCCAACCGGGATATCGCTCATGATGGCGATGACATTGTCATCACTGCGGCAGAGCGGTTCACCATGAATTCCGGATCTGAAGATTTCAACTTTCGGCCGGCTCTGTTTTTTATACCCCTCTGTGAGGATGATGTTCACATGGGGGAAAAATTTCCTCAATTCATCCGGGTTGTGATCGTGGTCCACATCCATCACCATGCCGATCTGGCGGGGGGATGAAATCAGTGTCGTAGAGGCCCCTGCCTGCTTGTGACGCCAGCTATCCTTTCCCGGTTTATCCATTTCGAAGCCATGTACGTCATGCTTGATGCTGCCGACCCGGTAACCCCGGAGGGTCAGTTCACCGATCAGTTTTTCCATTAAAGTTGTTTTTCCCGCCCCGGAATATCCCACAACGGAAATAATGGGGGGGTGGTTCATTTCATTCAATCCGGTTCTCCTCTCCACGACCGATAATCAGTCATCAAAAATTTCGCTGAAACAACGGTTGTCTTCTTCCAGGCAGCGCGCCTTCAAAATACGGTATTTTTCCATTAACGCCCTTCCCTCCGACGTGAGCCGGCTGCCGTCTCTACGATTCGCGTGTATGATGTTCTTGCCAAGGTATTGTTCGGTGACCTTGATTTTACTCCAGACCCCTTTGTAGCTCATTTTCATTAACTTTGCGGTCTTGTTGATGGAGCCGGTTTTTTCGATGGTTTCGAGGATTTCCTTTCGCCCTTCTCCCATGATGATACGGTCCTGGTCGTCAACAACCCAGTGCCTGCTCTTAAGGCTCAACATTACGGTCTTGCTCACTTTTCACCTCCGCGAAACGTTCCCCGCTTCTGGACGGATCGTACCCGCCCAGTGCCGCAACACGTTTTCTGAAATTGTCGGACCGCATGGCGCCGAGTGCACTTTGAATATTCGGCTGATCCAGCATACGGCTCGGTATAATCAGATCATACTGTTCCTGTTCGATGGGGACAAAATCGAGATCCAGGGCCTTTGCCGCCGCATGAATGCCCATGCCACAATCGGCGGCGCCGCTCAAAATATCCACCGCCACCGCCATGTGGGTGAATTCTTCATGGTCATATCCTTTGATCTTATCTGAAGAAATACCAGCCTGGCTCAACTTATAGTCAAAAAGGACCCGGGTTCCGGATCCCCCCTGGCGATTGACAAACATCACGTCTTCCCGGACCAGGTCCCGGACACTCTCGATGCCCTTTGGATTCCCCTTTTTGAGAATGAGGCCCTGGTCCCTCAAAACCAGATGGAACACCATCACATCCATATTGGGGATATAGCGTTTGATATAGGAAAGATTGTATTCTCCTGTTTCCGTATCCAGCAGGTGGGAGCCGGCCATGTGGCAGGTTCCTTTCCGGATGGCAAGAAGGCCTCCCAGACTGCCCACATTCCCTGAAGAAATGCGAACATGCCCGCTGCTTCGTTTCACTTCATCCCCCAGGATGTCAAGGGCCATGTCGTGACTGCCGATGATCACCACCGTATTCGAGAGTGCCTCTTCATCCACCAGTAGCTCCGCAACGGTTTTCTGGCCCTGGCTGATGCCTTCAGAGAGGGCGGGTATGCGGATGATCCCTTCTGCCCGGGTCAGGGTGGTGATGGACCCTGCGGCCCGGGCCAGGGGAGTTGCCACATAATGATCCCCCACCATGCCGATGTTGACCCGAAGGAATTCTTCGATCCCTACTTTGGATGGGATATCCCGCGTGGGGTGAACAGCGATGGTCGGCTTTTTGGGTGGCGTAATGCCTTGAAAGGCATAAAGCACCGGCTTTACGAACTGTTCAAAGGAGAGCGCTGCGGAAACCGCATAACCGGGATTGCCGATCACCGGTTTCCCCTCCACAATGCCCAGGATTGTTGGTTTTCCGGGCATCATGGCAACACCGTGGACCAGGACTTCTCCCATTTCCCCGATGGCGTGAACCGTAAAATCCTTGCTGCCGGCCGATGATCCGGCATTGATGATGACCATGTCCGCTTCCGAGTCAACGCATTTTCGCAACACGTTTTTGATATCTTTTTCCGAATCGGAAACAATGGGATGGACCAGCGGTATGCCGCCCGATTCCCTGACCAGTGCTGCAAGAACCCGGGCGTTGTATTCCACGATCCTCCCTTCACCTAAAGGTTCACCTTCCGCAATATCTTCGTGGGGGATGAGTTCCGATCCGGTGGGAACAATGATTACGCGGGGCCTTTTGCGCACGTTCAGGGAAAACGCCCCGCCGCTGATGAGGGCCCCGATGTCATAGGGTCTGATGGAGTGGTTCTGCGGAAAGAGCAACTGGGTGGCTACAATGTCTTCCCCCACCTTGCGCACGTGCTGCCACGGATAGGCGGAAGACCGAATTTCAACGTGCCCGTCGTCCATCATGTGGACATCTTCGATCATGATCACGGCGTTAAAAGGCTTGGGGAGGGGCTGCCCGGTGTTCACCCAGGTTGCGTCTGTATCAAGAGACAGGGTAATGGGTGCGCGTTCCGTGGCACCATAGGTCTGCTCAGCTTTGACCGCAATTCCGTCCATGGCCGAGGCATGATAGGATGGGGCTGACCTTTTCGCAAAAACCGGTTCCGCCGTAATACGGCCGTGACTCTCCTCCGCTTTGACGCGGGTGACACCGGTTTTCTGACCCGGACCGAACCGGGAAAGGAAGATGTTTTGAGCCTCTTCGAGAGACTTCATGGAGAGGTATACCTGTCTCTTCATCCTTTACCTCTTTTCAGGTGTTCGAAAAAAGCATGACATCTATTTCTTCGCCAGCGTAAAGACCTTCCGTGTTCATGTGGATCCTGGCCAGTCCGTCCGCCTCCACCAACGTGGAGATCAATCCGGATTTTCCGAATACGGGGATGGCTGTCAACTGCTCTCCCTCATTTTCCAGTTTGACGCGAACATAGTCCTCCCGTCCGCCGGATGAGGGGATATTCCGTTTGAGAATGGCCTGTTTGACGGTGTGAATGCCATCCCCGGCATCCACGACACCGGAAAGGGTCCACAACATTCGCGTCATGAAAACCTCGGCCACCACCAGGGCTGAGGCGGGATGCCCCGGCAGGCCGATGACCGGCTTGGCCCCTGAACGTCCGATAATGGTCGGTTTGCCGGGACTGACGGATATGCCGTGAACCAGGAGCTCAAAACCGGGGAGGGTTTCAAAAACCTTCAGAGTGAAGTCCCTTGTTCCCACGGAACTGCCGCCGGATATCCACACAGCATCAGCCGCCTGGAGTGCTTCTTCAACCATTTCCCTGAGGGGCTCGAAATGGTCCTCACAGATACCCATCTGGACGGGGACAGTGCCCATATTCCGGCAAAGCGCGCCCAACGTGTACCGGTTGATGTCCCGCACCTGCCCTGGTCCGGGGTTTTGGTCAACGGGCACCATTTCATCGCCGGTAGAGAGGATGGCCACTTTGGGTTTTCTGAAAACCGGCACTTCTAAAAACCCGAGACCCGCCAGAACCCCCATGTCCTGGGGCCTGAGGCGCTTTCCCGCGGGAAGAATCACCGCGCCTTTTCTAAAATCGTCTCCGGGTTGGATGGTGTTCTCCAGGGGGGATATGGCGCGACTGATTTCAAGGGTTTTTTCATCCAGAAGTGAGCAATATTCAATCATTACCACCCCGTCGGCGCCTTTCGGCAGCATGCCGCCGGTGGGAATCTTTACCGCCTGTCCACTTCCAACCTTAATTTTTTCAGCTTCGCCCATGGATACTTCCCCGGCTATTTCCAGCAGGGCCGGCAGACTTTCTGTGGCGCCGAAAGTGTTCCGGGTTTGAACCGCATAGCCGTCCATGGTGGATTTGAAAAAATCGGGTAAATCCTCGGGCGCGGTCAAATCTGAGTTCAGCACACGACCTAAAGCGTCTTCCATGGGAATGGTCTCTTGGTCGACAGCGGAAAAACCGTCGATGATGTGAAAAACTTCGGTGGGGGGTTTGAGTTTGAAAAAGGCTTCCATCAATGTCCGTTCTCTGGGTGAAAATCTTCCTGAAAATCCTGTGGAGGATGCTTTAATTCATGATTTTTGGTAATATGTCACAACCGACATAACACTGCAACCAGAAAAGCGGGGTGGCGTATCATTGGGAATCTCAAGATTGCCGTCGGTGGGCGGAATGAATTTTCTTGACCTTCAGTTCCCGTTTGCGTTATCTTCCAGTACGTTGGCCCAATGGGGGGCAATCGGCAGCGCCCTTTCATTGGGCTTATATTTTAGAATAATGATGGGAGGTTTCGATGGATACTTTTTTAGAAGACGGACCCAAGAACCCGATCAAAATTCAGGACAATACGTTTCGGGATGGACATCAGTCGTTGTTGGCGACGCGGATGCGAACCGAGGACATGCTGCCCATAGCCGAAAAAATGGACAGTGTGGGCTTCTGGGCCATGGAAGTGTGGGGTGGGGCTACCTTCGATACCATGCACCGGTTTCTGGGCGAGGACCCCTTTGACCGCATCCGGACGTTGAAAAAATACATCAAGAAAACCCCTTTTTCCATGCTCCTCCGGGGCCAAAACCTGGTGGGGTATCGCAACTATGCCGACGATGTGGCGAGGCTCTTTGTGGATAAGTCCTGCGAAGCCGGTATGGACGTGTTCAGGGTTTTTGACGCACTCAATGATTATCGTAACTTCGAGACGGTTGTGGAGCGCATAAAGGCCAATGGCAAACATTTTCAGGGCACCATCTGCTACACCTTGACCGAGCGGCGCATGGGGGGAGACGTCTTCAATCTGGAATACTATCTCAATAAGGCCCGGGAAATTGAGGATATGGGGGCGGATACCCTTTGCCTGAAGGATATGGCGGGGATCATGTCCCCTTTTGATATGGCCAAGATCATCACCGAACTGAAAAAGACCATCTCCATTCCCATACACCTCCATACCCACTACACCAGCGGCATGGCTTCCATGGTTTATCTGGAAGCCATCAAGGCGGGTGTTGATATCGTGGATACCTGCCTGGCCCCCTTTGCGCTCAGAACATCGCAGCCGGCTGTTGAACCCATTGTGGCCACCCTTTACGGAACAAGCCGTGACACCGGTTTTGACCTGAGCCTGCTTTTGGAACTGGGTGCTTACATGGAGAGCGTTGCGCCCAAATACCGTGACTACCTGGCCAAGAATACCATGTCGATTATCGATACGGGGGTGCTGGCGCACCAGGTCCCCGGCGGCATGATCTCCAATCTGGTGGGTCAACTGAAGGAAGCCAAAGCCCTCGACAGACTGCCCGAGGTGTACAAGGACGTGGCCATCACCCGCAAGGAACTGGGCATGCCCCCCCTGGTGACGCCCACCAGCCAGATCGTAGGGGTTCAGTCCGTGCTCAATGTGCTGTTCGGCCGATACAAGATGGTGACCAACGAGGTCAAGGATCTGGCCTTTGGGCTCTACGGGAAGACACCCATACCGGTGGATCCCGAGGTGCAGAAAAAAGTGCTGAAGGGGTACAAAAGAGGGGATGTCCCGGTCACCGGCCGTGCGGCCGATTTCCTGGAACCCGAGCTTGACGCGGCGCGGGAAAAAATCGGGGATCTGGCCAAGGATGATTTTGACCTCCTGATCTATACCCTTTATCCCACAACGGGCGAGCAGTTTCTGAAATGGAAGTACGGTCTTGAAGAAAGACCGCCCGAGGTCAAAGGCAAGACTTTGGAAGACATTCGAAAAGAGGATGAAGCCATGGCAGCCGCCATTGAACAGGTGTGCAAGACCATGTAGGGATAAAATTGTTTATAACTTTTGAAGGTATAGAGGGGTGCGGAAAGTCCACCCAGGCCAGGCGGATTGCACGTCGCTTGGAAAAGGCGGGCGTTTCGTTGCTCCTGACCCGGGAGCCGGGCGGAACGCCCATCGGGAACGATATTCGGCAGATCCTGTTGTCTTCCAAGAATCGGGATCTACCCCCGCTGGCCGAACTCCTGCTTTACCAGGCGGACAGGGCACTGCACATGAGCAGCGTTATTAGACCGGCGCTGGCGGAGCAGAAATGGGTCCTGTGTGACCGCTTTTTTGATGCGACCACCGCGTACCAGGGGTACGCCCGTGGGCAGGACCTTCACGTAACGACCCGCTTGAACGAAATTGCTTCCTCCGGCATCACACCGGATATTACTTTCTTGCTGGATTGCCCCGTAACCGTCGGAATAAAGCGAGCACTGAAACGAAATGCTGAGAGCGAAGTGATGGGGCAGGATCGCTTTGAGCAGGAAAAAACGGTATTTCACGAAGCGGTTCGCAATGGGTATCTGGATATTGCAAAGAAAAACCCGGATCGATTTGTAGTGGTGGATGCCACCCAAGGGGAAAACCGTCTGGAAGAGATCATTTTTTTGGCCCTTGAAGCCCATCTTCCTTCAGGCCGTTCCAGGTAGGGGGCCTGTGTTTTTTTCTCGGATTATAGGTCAGGAAAAGGCCAAGCGCCTCTTAGAGAATGTGATGCACCGAAAAAGGGTTCCCCATGCCTATCTTTTTACGGGCATTTCCGGCATCGGGAAGACCAGTACTGCCAAAGCCTTCACCATGACATTGAACTGCTCCGCGCCTTCCGGCTTAGATGGGTGTGGCGTCTGCACGTCCTGCCGAAAGATTTTGAACGGAAATTTTCCGGATTTCGTCACCATTGAGCCGGACGGCCGGAAAATTAAGATTGAACAGATCAGGGAATTGAACCGCAGCCTGGGATATGCGCCGCTCTCGGGTGGTTTCCGGGTATGCGTGATTCATGGGGCTGAAGCCATGACAGGGGAGGCCGCCAATTCATTTTTGAAAACCCTCGAAGAGCCCCCGCCAGGTAATATCTTCGTGCTCAATGCAACAGAACCGCGTGATTTGCTGCCGACGATTGTATCCCGTTGCCAGCGGGTTTCTTTCAGGCCTCTTAAAACCGAAGAAATTATCCGACGACTCAACAAAGAGACGGATCTGGATGGGTCTTCAGTGGCGGTTCTGGCCGGGGCCGCTCACGGCAGTCTGGGGCGGGCCCTTGAAATGGGAGATAGCAATTACCTGGAAAGGCGCAGGATATGGCTCAAAAAACTTCTTGAGCTAAATGCCCGTTCCAGTGCCGATGCCATGAACATGGCCGTTGAAAGTGCTAAAGAGGCACGCGTGGGCCTGGATCAGCCGGGAAACAAAAAAGTGGGCCTTTTCGACCTGCTTTCCGTCTGGGCCACCTGGTATCGGGATCTTCTACTGGTTCGGACTGGTGCGCCCACGGGTCTTCTGGTGAATGGGGATTTCCGGGAACAGTTGGAAAAAACGGCTTCAGGTGTGCCGCTTCAAAACCTCATTGAGAGTTTCCACCTTGTGGATCGGGCGGTGGTGGATCTTCATCGAATGCGAAATTCAACGCTGGTTTTGGAGAACACCGTGCTTAACTTGAGGAAATTGGGAAGAACAAACCATTGATCGTGAATGGTTATTTAATTTATTTATTTGAGGATCAATCAAAAAATCCATGAGCAAGTTTGTTGGCGTTCAGTTCAGGAATTCGGGAAAAGTCTACGATTTTGACTGCGGACACTTTGTTTTGGGCAAAGGTGACAAGGTATTGGTTGTCACCGAAGAAGGTCCCTCTGTGGGTTGCGTTTGCACGGAGCCGCAGAATGGCGCAAAAGATAGTTCGGACCGCAAGCTCAAAAAGGTGTTTCGGGTGGCCACCCTTGAAGAAATAGACCGCTATGAAAGGGATTGCAGGCTTGAAAAGGACGTATACGAATTCTGCTACAAGAAGGTAAAGGACAGGTCCGTTCCCATGAGCATCGTCTCGGTGGAGAGACGTTTTGACGGCAGCAAGACCATCGTTTATTTTACAGCGGATGGAAGGGTTGATTTTCGTCAACTGGTCAAGGATCTTGTGGGGAGATTCAGGACACGCATTGAAATGCGACAGATCGGTGTACGCCACCAGGCGAAGATGGTGGGGGGGCTGGGCTCCTGTGGACGACCGCTTTGCTGCTCCACATTTTTGAACACTTTTGCGCCGGTCACCATCAAGATGGCCAAGAAACAGAATATTTCGCTGAATCCGAGCAAGATATCAGGCATGTGCGGCAGGCTCATGTGCTGTCTTACCTACGAGGACAAGTTTTATGAGAAGGCCAAGAAGAAACTTCCCCGAATCGGAAAAAGAGTCGTGACAAAAGAGGGGGATGGAAAGGTCATCCGCCAGAATGTTTTTAAGGAAACCGTGACGGTTGTGCTGTCTTCAGGCGGGGAAATCGAAGTTCAGGCCGAGCAACTCAAGCGCTCGTCCCGGCCCAAAGAGCGTTCGTCCCGGCCTAAAGAGCGTTCCCACAAAAAAAAGAAATCAAAAAGGAGTAACCACTGAAACCGGTGTCGGAAAAATTCTATATTACAACACCCATATACTATGTGAATGCAGAGCCACATATCGGTCATGCCTACACGACCATTGTGGCGGATGTATTGAACCGCTTCCACAAACTCGCCGGACAGGATACCTTTTTTCTCACGGGTACCGATGAGCACGGAGATAAAATTGTTGCCGCCGCGGAAAACTCCGGCCAGACCCCGAAACAATACGTGGATCGCATCAGCGGCATGTTTCAGGATCTCTGGCCCAGATTGAATATTTCAAACAGCGCTTTTATTCGAACAACCGATGCGTATCACCAGGAAACGGTGCGAAACATCCTGAGCCTGGTTAAGGAAAAAGACGATATTTACTTCAGTGAATATGAGGGGCTTTATTGTTTCGGGTGCGAGCGCTTTTACACGGAAAAAGAGTTGGTGGAGGGCAAGTGCCCCGATCATCAGACAGAGCCAGACGTCATCAAAGAGGCCAACTATTTTTTTCGCATGAGCCGATATCAGGAATGGCTGGTTGAGCATATCACAAAGAACCCAGACTTTATCAGGCCCGAAAGATACAAGAACGAGGTGCTTTCCTTTTTATCGGAACCTTTGGAAGACCTGTGCATTTCCCGGCCCAAATCGCGCCTCACGTGGGGAATTACCCTTCCTTTTGATGAAGACTTTGTAACGTATGTCTGGTTTGATGCTCTGATCAATTATGTGTCGGCTCTGGGGTATCCTGAAGGAGAGCTGTTTAACAAATTCTGGCCCGTGGCTCAGCATACCATTGCCAAGGATATTTTAAAACCCCATGGAATTTACTGGCCCTGCATGCTCAAATCAGCAGGGATTGAGCCCTACCGGCATCTCAATGTGCACGGGTATTGGAAAATCGGCACGGGAAAAATGAGTAAAAGTGTGGGGAACGTGGTGGAACCCCTAGCCCTGGTCGATATTTACGGACTGGACCCGTTCAGATATTTTCTCCTCCGGGAAATGGCATTCGGCCTCGATTCGGAATTCAGCGAGAAGGCACTGGTCCAGAGACTCAATGCGGACCTGGCCAACGATCTGGGTAATCTGGTGAGCCGCAGTTTGACCATGGTACACAAATATTTTGATGGCCGTCTTCCGGAGGCCGGCCCTTCAGGGG
>JAERTK010000289.1 GCA_016844935.1 Desulfobacteraceae bacterium
GGGATCCCCCGAGCTTCCCAGAACCCACCCTCCCAGTTGCACATCCGGTTGCGGCACGCCCATCAACCCGTCATCGCCGCCCGTAAGATCGTACCATTTCCAGGCGACCGTAAAAAACATCATGCCGAATGCAAGGGTCAAAAGCGCAAAGGCCAATCCGCCGGTCCGCACCTGAACCCAGCCCACCGGAACCGCAATGACCGTGGTACCCACAACCCCCACCAGCAAGGCCAGCCAGAGTGAGTCAGGAGCCATATGGATCAGGAACAACCCCACAATATAAGCCCCGATACCCAAATAAGCATTGTGCATGAACGAAAGGAGTCCCGTATACCCCAGCAGAACATCCAGGCTCATGGCCAGAAGCCCATAGATCATCATTTCGTTGAGCAGGCTGATATAAAATCGGTTGGTAATGACAAAAGGGAAAATGGCCAGGCAGGCCACAACGACCAGAAGCGCCACCAACCTGATGGCAAATCCACCCGGTTTTTTCATATGGGCGCCATTCATTTCTTCCATGTTACTCAAACCTTCCTTCTCCAAGAATACCACGGGGCATAAAAGCGAGAATCACCGCCATCATCATGTAAACAATCACCATGGCCAGATCCGTCACAAAAAACTCAGCCAGGGTCTGCACCACACCGATGAGAAGCGCCGCAACAACGGCCCCACGAAGGCTGCCCAGGCCGCCGATGACAATCACCACAAAGGAACTGAGCAACATCTCATGCCCCATGATGGGGTCGATGGTGTAAAGGGGCCCCGCAATCACCCCTGCAATGCCTGCCAGGACACATCCCAGGGCAAATGCCCCCATGTGCACATAGGTCATGTTGAAACCCATGCACGAAACCATTTCGGGAATATGGCTCGCGGCCCTCAAAATCAGGCCAATTTTCGTTTTCCCCAGGAAAAGCATCAACCCGGCCATGGTCGCTGCGGTGATAAAGAGGGTCATGAGGCGAAACACCGGATAGTGAGTTCCCATAATGGGAAGGGTTTGCTTCATGAAGGCGGGAAGTTCGATAAACCGCGGCTCATTCCCCCAGAAATATTTGATGAGTCCATCCAGGAAAAACATGAGTCCGTAGGTGAGAATCAGGGTATAGACGATGGACCTTTTTCGCATGGGCGCAATAACGGTCCGTTCGAGAATGAGGCCTAAGATAGCGATGATGATGGGCGCGATAAGAAGCGCGACAAAAAAATTGAGCCCCACAGAGACCAGCGTGTAACCGGCGTAGGCGCCCAGGGCATATAGAGATCCGTGGGCCAGGTTCATGACCCGGCTTAACCCGTAGATAATATTCAACCCGATGGCCACGATGAGAAATACACCGGACAAGACAAGGCTGTTTAACGTAATGTCCACGGCAGTGGCAAGGACGCTCATGATAACCCCTAATTTTAACTAATAGCTGTTAGCTGATGGTGTAGAGCAGCGATGTTCTAATCAATCAACCATGCGTCAAAATGGCAGGCGGAAAAAGTTTTTCCGCCTGCCGTTTGCTGAGTCCTTTATTCCGGAGGTCCCAGTTCTTTGGCACTGAACGTATGGATCACCTTCATGAAGATTTTGGCACCGTAGGGGTTGCCAGGCGCACGAACGGTTTCCGTGAGCACTGCGTCATTGCGCATGCAGTTGTCTTTGGCCGAAATGCGAACCACACCGTAGGGGCCATCGAAGCTGATTCCCCTGAGCGCTGCCGCGATCTTCTGGGGATCTGTGGAGCCTGCTTTTTCAATACCGTTAAACAGATTCATGGCACCCACATAGCTGTGACATGCGGCATCAGACGGGATGGTTTTGAATCTTTCCCAGAATTTCCCTTCCCAGGCATCAGATTTGGGAGTGTTCACATCCCAGCACCAGTCGGAGGTGCCGAAGATACCGATGCATGCGTCTCCGCCGGCTTCCAGTTCCACGGGACCGGGGGCCGCACCGGATACGATCCGGGCATATTTCTGAAGACCGAAATCATAGGCCTGTTTGGCGAAAACAGGGATTACATTGGTAATCAACGCAATATAGATGCCGTCCGCACCGGAAGCTTTGATTTTGCTGATGTAAGACGACCAGTCTTTGGTTTTGATGGGAGCACGATCAAACTTCTCGTTGTAAATCTTGATGCCGTTTTCCTTGGCCAGTTTGATAAACCTTTGCGCTGCATCGTGACCCCAGGAATAATCGTGGACCAACACATAATAGGTTCTCTTCTTGAGATCCGGTGTGGCCAGTATGCCCTTGACATTTCCCACAGCGGTCTGATCGTTGGCCAATTGTCCCGAGCGAAAAACAAGGGGATTGAGGCCATAGAATTTGGTGGTCATGACGTGAGTGGTCAGAAACGGTACATTGAGCTTGTCGATGTTCTTGGCCAGGGCCAGGCCCACGCCGCTTGAAAACACGCCGATGAGGGCCTTACAATTATCCTTGTACACCAGCTTTTCCGCCTTGCTCACCGCAATGGGGGGTTTCACACGGGTATCTTCAACGATGAGATTAATGGGACGTCCCAGGATGGTCTTTTTTTCCTCAGCAGCCATCTGGATGCCCATTTTCATTTCTTCACCGCCCTGCGCCACAATACCTGAGAGGGGAACGAGCACACCGATATTAATCGGTTTTTCAGCTATGGAATTCAGTGGAAAAGCAAATAGCACGACCGCAAATACACACAAGAATATCATTTGGAACCGTTTTCTCATCTTTCTCCTCCTTCTCTTCACCCTAGACTTTTATTATCGGAAAATTCATTTCGACCAAAGATCTTTTCTATCACCTCCCTTTATTCCGCGATTACCTGATCCATCAACTCCACCAGATCCACCAGCTTCATCTCGCTGTTGATCCGTTTTGCGCCTTCATTTAAGTTGTAGTGGCAGAACGGACAAATGGAGACCATTTTTTCCGCCCCTGTCCGCATCCCCTCTTCGATCCGTTTGGAGGCATTTTTGGAAGCCCAGTCTCCGTATCCGGTCATGACGCCCCCTCCTCCGCCGCAGCAGTAGGAATTGTCCCGGATCCGTTCCATTTCCGTTAGCTCAATACCGGGAATGGCCTGAAGAAGTTCTCGCGGGATATCATAGAGACATTCCGTTTCATCTACCCCCACATAGGCGCCCTTCCACAGTTTTGCCCCCTCCTCATCCACCTCGAATTTATTGAGATGCCTCCCCGTGTGGCAGGGGTCGTGGTAGGTCACTTTCATGGGCAGTTCACCGGTAAATTCGAGTTTACCTTCTTTAAAAAGATCATACAGAAAATCGGTGGTGTGTATGACGTTTATGCCTTCCATCATTTTTTCGTAATCCGCAGCCAGGATATAATCCTTCTTAATGGCCCGGTAACAACCGGCGCAGGACGTGACAATGGTGTGAACCCCTTTCTCATCATGGAGGGTCTTGAACATTTCGAGGTTGGCCTCGGCGACCCGCTTAAATTCCTCCGCATCGCCGATTCTCATGGCGGTGGATCCACAGCAGATCTCATTTTCACCCAGGATTCCGAAATCGAGGCCCAGCTTCTGAAAAATGGATGCGGTGGCCGTGGGCACGCCCCTGGCGGGCAGGTTGAAAGCCCCTGTACATCCCACATAATAAAGAATTCCGGCTGGTTTTTTATTAATGTTTTTAATGGGTTTTTTGGCTTTCTTAAAGGGCCTTGTCCAGTCAGTTCGAACCCTCCTGGGACCCTGATAAGGGTTGTTGTATCCGCTCAGGGACTGGATGATTTTTTTCTGGCTCGGCATGGGGCCGACCCCATCCTCAACGGCCTTTCGACGCATGGCTTCCATAATTTCAGGAATAAAGGGCTTGTGATCCAGTTCGCACTGATTCTGACAGCCGCCACATATGGTGCACTTATACATGGCGTCGAGGAACTCCTCGGTCCATTCCAGTTCACCATCCAGGATACCTCTCGCAAAAGCGATCTTTCCTTTGGAAGCCATCATACCATCAAAACCGAACTCCACTCCGGCAGGACAGATTTCACCAAACTGCGGTGGCGGACCGAACTTATAAGCGGTCTTACAATTTCCACAGGCGGTGCAGCGCCATATTTTATCTTCTAATTCTTCAAGGGTGGATATGTCCCAATCCATACTGACCTCCTTAGTAAAGGGGGACGTTCTTAACTTATAAACTTTATAACAGCATGGTCCAAAAGTTTATAAGTTAAGAACGTCCCCCGGAACCGTCATATGCCCAGTTTTCCCGAATTCATAATATCATTGGGATCCAGCAACTTCTTCACCTGCCTGAGCAGCGACAGGTACCCCGGGTGCGCCCGTTTATTGATTTCAGCTGCAAAATCCACAGGCGGTTTGTAAGGAATGCCGCCCGCATCCAGATCCACTTTCAGACATTCAACAATCGCTTGTCTCGCGTTTTCCGTGGCCTCGGGGCTCTTTTTGTTAAAGGGGATCATGGCCCTCAGCATCCCGTAATGAACACCCCGATAATTGGTGACCCGAACGGATGGCGAAAGATTATGATCCACGAGAATCTTCTTCCATTCGTTATATACAGGCGCCCATTTGTTGACGGGGGTAAAGGTACCGGGCCAGGAAATGCCGCCGCCCGCCATTTTGGTATAGTTCTTGGTGGATCCGACAATTTGGCTGGGGAGCTGCGTTCTGGCCTTCAGCGCCTCTTCGGGATATTCTGCGTATTTGATGGAAGTCCCTTTTTTCTGCTCCTCGCCCAGCGCCATCTGCCAAATCTCTTCCCGGGCCTCCTTCTCCTTTTCCGTCCACGAAAAGGTGGTACCGAAGCAGAACCATTCGGGCGCCCCGTCCGGTTTGGGTATGTAGGGAGAGGGAATGGGCACCTGGGCAAGCCACCAGGAGACAGCCGTCAGGTCATCACAGATCTCATAATTACCAAGGTTTCTCATGTACGAAACCATATCCTCAATGTCCTTGGTGGAAACGGTAAACACTTTCAAAACCGGGGGAATGGGATGGACCCGCAACCCGATTTTCGTCACCACACCGCTGCTACCGAGCCATCCCTTGAAAAGCCCGTCCAACTGAGGAAGGGGAAGCACACTGTGCCAGGAATCTTCCTGTATGGCACAGGAACCCACACGCACCAGTTCTCCGGTGGGCAACACCACCTCCATACTGGTAATCTCTTCGCTGTTTAATCCGTATCGGCCGCTCAATCCGCCGATTCCATGACTGATGGCACAGGAGGAAGATGATGCCGATGGGGGTCCCACAGGCCAACTCCAGCGCAGGTTGTACTTGTACAGCTCGGTGGCCAGTTGTGCATGTGAAACGCCGGGTTCTATGACCGCGTAATGGGATTCATCGTCAATCCTGATAATCTTGTTCATGCGTTTGAGATCCAGGAGAATGCCGCCCCGCTCTGGGATACATAATCCACCGATGTTCGTGCCGGCAGTATAGGGCACAACGGGGATTTTTTCCCGGTTGGCAAACTTCATAATCCCTTGAATCTGTTCAACCGTCGTCGCCATGACCACATAATCCGGCAATTTCGGTTTCACGAAGGAAAGATCGTAGGAATAGGCGTAGCGGATATGTTTCGCTGCGGTGGCATTCTCCTTTCCGACAATGGAAACGAGTTCTTCTAAGATTTTATCTTCTCCCTTGGCAACCATCGAACACACCCTCCGTAAAATTTTTCAAACTATGCCATTGGCAAGGATGCCGAATTCCGGGCTGATTATTTGGTATTTTCCGGCATGGAAGAGATGGTTCCGTCCCACGTGTCCACCTTCCCGCAAACTTCCGTATCTTCGGGAAACCAGGTTGCAGTGACGTTTTTCTGCTCTGTAAAAAAGCGGATCCCGTCCATCCCCATGACGTGAAGATCACCGAAAAAAGAATCTTTGTGGCCGGTAAATCCAAAGATCCCCAAAGGAACAGGAATACCCACATTGATTCCAACCATACCCGCATCGGTTCTCTTGGAAAATTCACGGGCATAATAGCCATTTTGCGTATAGATCACCGACCCGTTGGCAAAGGGGCTCGCGTTCATGATGGCAAGACCTTCTTCAAAGTCTTTCACCCGTTTGATGCAGAGGACCGGCCCAAAAATCTCATCATGGCCCACGGACATCTCTTCGGTCACATGATCAAAAATGGTCGGCGCCAGGAAGAATCCATTTTCATGCCCCGGAACAACCGGGTTTCTGCCGTCGACGATGAGTTCGGCCCCTTCATCCACCCCTTTCTGGATCCAGTCCGTCACAAACTTCAGGTGCCCTTCGTTCATGATGGGGCCCATTCCGGTTTCAGGATCGTAGGCAGGCCCAAGATTCAATTCCGCCACAAATTTCTTGAGAAGCCCAATGAGCTCATCGGCGATACAGTCCTCAACCACAACCACCGGACAAGCCATACACCGGGCGCCCGCACATCCGCAATAAGCGTTGATGATGCCCCTTGCGGTCCTTTCAAGCTTGCAATCACGAAGCACCAGGGCATGGTTCTTGGCCTCGGTCAATGCCTGGACGCGCTTCCCATTGGCCGCTGCTGTGGCGTAGATATGTTTACCCACCTTGGTTGAACCCACAAAGGAAACCCCTTTAATGTCGGGATGTTTCAGAAGAATTTCCGCTTCATTCCGGCTGGTGGTGACCAGATTAATCACCCCGTCGGGCAGACCGGCTTCCTGCCAGAGTTCCAGAAGTCGCATGGACGTCTCGGGAACAAAACTGGCCGCTTTTAAAACAATGGTGTTTCCCGTGGCAATACAAAGGGGCGTCATCCACCCATGGGGGATCATGGCGGGAAAATTCCAGGGAGCGATGCCGGCAAAAACACCCATAGGGTGATTGTACATGACTGTGTCATATCCGACACTCACGTTCATACCCGAAACACCTTTCATGAGGTGCGGGATACCGCAGGCGAACTCCACAACCTCGTTCACCTTCAAGACATCCCCCATGGATTCGGTCCAGTTTTTGCCCTCTTCTTTACACAACAGATGGGTCAACTCCTCCAGATGTTTATCCACCAACGCCTTCATGCGGTAAAGGACCTGAACGCGCTTTGATGCGGGCGTCTCGGACCATTCGGGGAAAGCCGCTTTGGCGGCTGCGATGGCTGATTCTACCTCTTCCGAGGTGCAGCACGGCGCTTTGGCAATGACCTCACCCGTGGACGGGTTAAAACAATCCATGTATTTTTCGGTTTTGGACTCCAGCCATTGACCACCAACACAATATTTCAGTTTTTTGGGTTCTTCAGACATTTTCTTCTCCTTAAGATATTTGGTTACAGGTGCGCCGGGCCCAATGCATTGCCTAATGACTGCCGTCTCCGTCCACAAAAAGACGGAGTTTGCCCGATCCTATCTTTCTTATAATGGCCCCTTCCTCCCTCAGGCAGGGGTCGGTCTCATCCACAACGCGCGCTTCCCCGTTTAAACCCAAGTGAAGATCACTCGGAGAAATATTTTCCCGCATGGAAAGGGGATCGAAAGGAATGCTGCCATCCACACCACACAGCTGTTCTCCCACCCACAGAAGATCATTTGACATGGCAATCCCGGCTGCCGCCGGATCTTTCTGAATGAAGCACTCCAGTATAATCTGGTGGGCTTCACGAACTTTACTGTAAAATTCAGGCCCCAGATTCAAACGGTCTTTGATCTCTTCCAGGAGGTTGTCAATAAAATCAATGATCAGGGTCAGAAGCGTGTTTCCCGCCATTCTGGCCACATACCGATGGAACCCGATCTCCCTGGAAAGCGCGGATCCGGGAGGCTCGATTGTTTCTCCAATAATTTTCTTGAGGTTATAGATGTTTTCATCGGTGATCCTGGACGCGGCAATCTGTGCCACACCCGGTTCAATCATGTAACGAAGCATTGTGATTTCCCGGATGGAAACCGGCTGGAAATGGATAAAATTGATGAGGCTGTGAATGGTGGTTTTCATGCCCACCTTTGCCACGAAGGCACCGCCTGCGGTGCCCTTACGAACTTCGATCAAACCCAGAACCTCAAGGACCCTGAGGGCTTCGCGCATGGTGGCCTTACTGACTTCGAACTGTTCCATCAGTTCTTTTTCCGAAGCCAGTCTATCCCCGGGTTTGATTTGCCCGGAAAGGATCGCATCCCGAATCTGGGCGATGATTTTGTCGGATACTTTTTCTGATTTACTGGCGGTCTTGAACATAAATGGTTGCTGCGGGAAGACGGGTTTCCAGTTACTCACATCAATACAGAAGAGAAAAAATTGTGTCAAGACATATATTATAATAT
>JAERTK010000290.1 GCA_016844935.1 Desulfobacteraceae bacterium
GTCATTTTTTGGATATCCAAATGAAATCAAAGATGCCATGGCGTGAAATGCGGGCACTCATTTAACAATCGCTCAACTCCAACGAATCAAATATATTAACAGGTTTTTGACGTGCTGAAATCAATCTATATTGTCAAGATATCAAACATGTAACGGATGTGAATTAGATCAAGATGCCAGCCTGAATTCTTGAGCTTTTGACAATTCCTGAAAATCATATTCTTTTGATGGTCTCCTTCAAGGGCCATATTTAACATGTTGCTAACAAATATCTAGTATCAACTATGTGTTGCTTAGGAAATACCCTATTTCAGGAAGGGACTACTTCCCATGTCAAACAAACCCTCAGTGCTATTCATCTGCCAGCACAACAGTGGCAGAAGCCAGATGGCTGAAGCCTATCTTAATAGAATGGCCGACGGAACCCTTCATATCGAGAGCGCTGAACTCGATCCGGCCAAAAGGGTCAATCCTCTTGTTGTCCAGGTTATGAAAGAAGAGGGATTCGATTTATCTACCAAAAAACCACAAAGGGTCTTTGACCTTTTTAAAACTGGCAGACTGTTTTCACACGTTATCACCGTCTGCTACGATTTCGAATCCAAATGCCCGGTGTTTCCCGGCATTACGAAACGATGGCACTGGCCTTTTCCGGATCCGGCCAAGGTGACCGGTTCTGAAGCCGAAAAGCTGAAAAAAGTGCGGGAGATAAGGGGCCAGATCAAGCGCTGGTTGAGCGATCCACCCGAAGGCGGTCTCTCATTCAAGGGACTCATTTCCGAATAGAAACTCACCTTCCGTAAGCATCATCAAAACGGTTGTCTGTCAAAGACCGTTTGTCAGAAGAAATAGCGCAGCCGGAACTCCACTCGCCAGTCGCTCTGTTTCTCACCGTACTCGGTCTGCTCCCCGCCCACCGGGATGATCCCCCTGAGCCGCAGTTCCAGGTTGGTGATGGGACTATAGTTGAGTTCGGGCATGAGATTGAAGCTCCAGTCGTTCATGGCCACGATGGTGGTGAAGGCCGGTGTGAAGTAGAGGATGTCGAAAGGCTCTTTCTGGCTGAGCCTCAGATAGAGATAGTCCTTGAGCGGATTCCGCCACGAAAACCCCTCTTTGGTCAGCCTGTTGACGGGGCCGAACAAATCGCGGTCTCCGGTCTGTTTGTAGGTGTCATAGGCCCGGTTGATATAGGCATACATGTTTTTGAGATCGTCCGGCTCGACGCCTTCACCGTTGTGATAGTATTCGAAGATGGCGGTCAGGTCCGTCTCCGTCAGATACCGGAGCCCCAACAGGTAACTCCAGACATTGGATTCGTGGGTTGCAACCTGACCGTTTTCCAGGAAGTCTATTTTCTGGAAGTTTTGAATCCAGGCGACTTCCCCATGAATCTCCAGGTTGGTGAGGAGATTTCTTGAGAAGTCGCCCCCCACCCGGGTGGTCCGGCTGTGCCCCGTAAAAAAAAGGAGGTCCAGGTCCGTGTCATAGAGAAGGGCATAGAGCTTGGCCGCCACATTGATGTAACCGGTCCGGCCGAATTCCTCGTTGATATCTTCGTAGACGGGAAGGATCACCGGCGTGAAGGCCAGGGTCTGAAGCGGGCCGTCAAAACTTCGAATGAAATCCCCTCCGAGTAGATAATACCCTTCCAGGGCCTCTTCCGGGTCTTCCGGGTTTTTGGGGCGGTCCACAAAAGAGACCGGATTCCAGGCGTACCCCTTGCCCCACTTGGTCACCCGTTTGCCCGCGTCCACGGCCAGGTGGGGACCGGGCTTGTAGGAGAGGTAACCTTCCATCAACGTCATTTTGCCGTCCCAGCGGTCCGGGTCATGGTTCAAGAAACTGTCCAGCCGTGCAAAAGCACTCAGGTCCCCATACTCGAGGGCCCCTTCCAGCCGGACTCCCACGTCCGATTCCTCCGAAGCGGCCCCCGGTTCGTCGTTGTAGAACCTGAGCCTGTAGAGCGGAGAATCCCGGTCCAAACCGGACAAGGTCGGTTGAACCTGCAGGAAGCCGCCAAACCAGTAGGGTTTTTTCTCCACCTCCTTTTCAATCTCGGAAAGGTCGAAGGTGGGGGTTTCCTCGGCCTCGGAACTTCTGCAAAAAAGGACCAGCAGGCTCATGGCGCACAAAAGGGTTACCCCCATTTTCATCGAAGCGTCTCAAGCCTGGGCATGAAATTGAGGGTAAAGGCCTCGTCCGGAACCTCCCGGGCCTTGATGCCGGCAAAAATCATGTAGGACCGGTATCCCCTGTAAAGCGGGCTGTCGGTTTCGATGACGGCGGGCCTGACGATCCCCCCGCCGAAGTCTTTGATCTGCTTGAAGTAGAGGGTCTTGATGAGCATGTCGGCTTCGGTGCGGCATTCGATCTTTGTGGGCAGCGTCTTTTTTCTGTCCACCCACATGCGGAGCTGGTCATAAGCCACGGTCCGGGTTTTGGCCTTGAGGCGAAGCAGGTATTCCTTTCCAAGATCTTCCACCTTGACCGCCTCGTACTCCTCCGTGTAATCCAGTCGCATGATGTCCGCGTTGTTGAACACGCCGCCCACCACCGATTGAAGGCTCGTGATCCGGACCGGTTTGCCCACGTTGGGGATATACAACCACATGTTCTCCCCAAGTCTCAGGGTGGTCCGGCCTTTGTCGCTGGCGGGGGAAATAAAAAGGCCGGCAATTTTGTCGTTTCCTTTTTTGACCGTAAAGAGGATGAACTCCTTCTTCCGTCCGTCCGGCTCCATATTGACGAGTTTGCGGTACATCTCGTAGGAATCGGGCGTGAGGTTTTTGTCCACCTGGGCCAGTATGGCGTTTCCGTCCACGGCGTAAGCAGGAACGGCTGCAAGCAGCACCAGTAACATCAAAAACATTGTGACGTTTCGCATATCTTTACTCCTAACTTTGAAAGCTACCTGCCGATAACGTCTGCCAAAGGCATTCTCTCGGTTTTCAGCCCTTCTTCAATCGTCAATCAAAAATCATCAATCCTAAACGTGCCCCAGTGCCTCGATGGGATCCATTCGCGCGGCCTTGAGTGCCGGCTGAAGGCTGGCCACAATGGAGACTGCAATGACAATCCCGGAAATGGTGATGAGTGATGCCGGGTCAATAGTGGGCGCAAGGATGAGGCCGGTCTGTCTTCCGAAGTCAAAGGATATTTGAGCCGCATTCAGGGCGGTTATGGCGAAAACGCTTAGAAGGCTTCCGATGACCGCACCGATGGCCCCCATGAACAATCCCTCAAACAGGAACATGGACAGGATTTTTCCGGGCAGCGTTCCGATGGCGGCGATGGTCCCAATCTCCCGGACCCGCTCGTACACGGCCATGATCATGACGTTCATGATGCTGATGAGCACGATGGCCACGAGCATAATCTTGACGAACAGGGTCATCATGTCGATCATGCGGGCGATATTGGAAAATGGGGATATCTTTTCCCATGTGTGCACGTCGAAGATGGGCTTCCCCTGAGCGTTCAATTCACTGGAGAGATTTCCTTTGAGTGTCCCGAACACCTCGGGAAGCTTTCCGAAATCCCTGATCCTCACGGCGATCTCGCTGATCTCCGGCTGCTCCATTCTAAGGATATCCATGGCATCATCCATTTGAACATAGCCGTCCCTGCCGCCGGGACCGGTGGCGCTCTCCAGGATCGCTCCGACCCTGAGCTGTTTCCCGTTCACCGATCCATCCCGGTTGGTGGCGATGACCACCACCATGTCACCTACCTTGACCTTCATCCCCTTAGCCAAAAGCTCCGGTACAAAAATTTCGCCCTTTTTCAAAGCCTTTTCTCCCGTCATGACTCTCGAAAGGAGGAGCGGGACCGTTTTAAACTCTGTTTCAGGGTCTATACCGTTCAGCCGGATGTTGGCGGTTTCGGTGAAGTTGCTGAACATGCCCCCGAATTTAATCCTCTTGGAATAGGCCTCGATGGCCAGCATCTCCTTCAGGGCGGCTTCCACCTTTCGGACGGCCCCCGGTTTCAGGTTCATGGTGAGCGGCAGGCTGTCGATGGCGGCCAGGTAGCCTTTGCGGTGGATCTGCAAGTGTCCCACAAAGGAATCCGTGATCTGACCGATCATCATGCCCTTGAAAGAGCCGGTAATGGCCACGAACCCGGTCACGAACAGGACCCCGATCACGATGAGGGACAGGGTCAAGAGGGTCCGCCTTTTGTATCGGAACAGGTTTCGTACCGCAATCTTGATCAGGTTAGCCATGGCCGGGGCCTCCATTGTCTTTGTGTGTTTTGACGACGCCGTCCTCGATCCGGTAAAGGACCTCGGCCTCGCCGATGATCCGATGGTCGTGGGTCGAGAACACAAAGGTGGTCTCCCGTTCATCCCGGATTCGTTTCATGAGCCTAAGAATGCCCATGGCCGTCTCATGGTCCAGATTGGCTGTGGGTTCATCGGCTAGGACCAGTTGGGGATGGGTTACCAGGGCCCTGGCAATGGCCACCCGCTGTTTCTGACCGCCCGAGAGTTGGTCGGGCCGCTTCCCCTTTTGATCGCTCATCCCTACCGCCTCAAGGAGTTCCTCGATCTGCTCCCGACGTCTGGAGCCAGGGACATTCTGAACCACGATAAGAGGGTATTCCACGTTCTCATAGGCGGTCAATATGGGAATTAGGTTGAAGCTCTGAAAGATGAACCCGATATGGGTTCCTCTGAAAAGGGCTGCATCTCTTCTGTCAAGGACCGCCACATCAGTTGCGGCCACCAGAAGCTTGCCTGCAGACGGCTTGTCCAGACAGCCGATAAGATTGAGGAGCGTTGTCTTGCCGCTCCCCGAAGGCCCTACGACAGATGCAAAGGCCCCCTTTTCAATCGAAAAGCTCACACCCTTGAGGGCCTCTACGGGCACACCTCCATTATGGTAGACCTTACGAACATCCTCTCCTGTGATCAGTTCCAACTCGCACCTCCTGCTGTTTTGAAATACGAAGACAACAGAGCTTCTGCACTCTTTGTACCGGACGGGCAAAAGAAACGTAACCCTCTGACAATTCAGGCGGCGCCGGTTCTGAGACCCGGATGGCGATCCATGTAATAGCGGCAAATAATGTCGAAAGAAAATGGATCGCGACAATTTCGTCGAAGCCCGGCCATTTGTTTGTGCACTGAATGTTTTCTATTGACACATCGATTTCATCATATTATGATCCATTTAAGAAATCAACGAAATAAAAAAGGAATGGACGATTTTATTCTTGCACTCAAAGCGCTAGGAGATGAGACGCGGTTTCGAATGATTCACCTGCTGTTGAACCACGACCTTTGCGTGGGGGCGCTGG
>JAERTK010000291.1 GCA_016844935.1 Desulfobacteraceae bacterium
ATTAAACCCCAATTACGCGGATGCCCACTACAATATAGGAAACATTTATCAAAAACAGGAGATGTTCGATCAGGCAATTTCGAGCTATCAACGCGCCCTTGAAATTGATCCAAACCATGTGAATGCCTGGTACAACATGGGCAACGCCCTGAAAAGCCAAGGCGGGCCAGAGCAGGCAATAGAGAGCTATCAGCAGGTCATAGAGCGAAATCCCGGTCATTCCGACGCTTATAACAATATCGGGCATGCATTTAAGATTTTGGGGAAACTGGATATAGCGATTACATGCTACCAAAAAGCACTGGAAACGAATCCGCACAATGCGGAAGCCGTGGTCAATATGGGAAGCGCATTTCAGGACCTGGGGCAGTTTGAAGCTGCAAAGGATAGTTACACCAAGGCATTGAAGTCAAATACTCACTATGCCGCTCCTTATGCAGGGCTTTCTTTCATAATGCTGAGTCTTGGAGAACTAACCGAGATCACAAAACTAAAAGAAACCATTTGCACAAAAATCGATACGTTTCTTGAAAGTGACCCAACCCGGTGGTTGGATGAACTGATTTATCTCTCGCCCCTGCTCTTATTGGAGCAAAAAATTCGCAACCGCCTGACTGATGAAATTGACCGAACATTATCGGCCTTCAGTACAAAACCCCATTTTTCATTCCCTGATTCGGGAAAAAAGATCAGAATTGGGTATGTCTCCCCCGATTTCGGTGATCACCCGATCAGCCATGTCCTCAAAGGGGTGTTTTCTGAACATGATCGATCGCATTTTGAGATCTTTGCCTATTCTCTAAATGATCGATCTAGGGAGATGTCGGATTACTACCGAAAAATCTCAAACAGTTGTGATCATTTTATCGATCTTTCCCGGCTTTCCGACGATGCAGCGGCAAATCGCATCGCCGCCGATGGTATCAGCGTACTCGTTGACCTGACCGGCTATATGAAAAATGCCAGGCTTGAGATTTTTGCGCGCCGTCCCGCGCCGGTACAGATATATTGGCTCGGGCACGGAGGAGGCCTCGGTCTGTCGTTTATCGACTATGTCATCGCCGATTATACCGTTATTCCGCCGGGAGAAGAGGCTTTCTACAAGGAAAAAATTATCCGTATGCCGGAGGTGTACCACCCGGCTGACACACCGGCCATTTCCGATGCACCTGTCCACCGGAGTGATTTCGGTCTTGATGAAAATGCAACGGTTTTTTGCGTCTTTAACAACCCTCAAAAGATCAATACCGAAGTCTTTGACGCATGGATGAGAATCCTTCAACGGGTCCCGAGCAGCCTTCTTTGGCTTTCCAATCCAAGTCAGTCCAGTGGACTGGTGCACAACCTGCAAAATGAGGCTGAAAAACGGAATGTTGACCCGAAACACCTGGTTTTTGCCGCAAGACTCCCGGACAAGTCCCAACACTTTGCCCGTCATCGCCTGGCCGACCTGTTTCTCGACACCTTTTCGTATAATGCCTCTACAACCGCTATCGATGCCCTGTGGGCCGGTCTGCCGATTGTCACACGCCCCGGCAAAAACTTCTATTCCCGAATTTGTGCCAGCTTGCTGACCAGTGTGGGTCTTGCTGATATGATTTGTAGAACCACCCGGGAATATGAAGAACTGGCAATATCTTTAGCAAATGATAAAGCGTCATTAGCTAAATTGAAGGAAAGGCTGTTAAGAAACAGGGAAACCGAACCGTTGTTCAATATTCCGCGGTTTGTGCGGCATCTGGAAAAAGCTTATAAGATTATATGGCATTGTGTTAAGTCAGACTCCCAGCCTCGCAGCTTCGATGTTCCGGCTATGCCGTAGCGTTCATTGCGTTTTTTCGATTGATAATTCTATTAAAGGATGCAAATGCTGAATGACAAAAACATATTGGTAACTGGGGGGACTGGATCATTCGGTCAAAAATTTTGTGAAACGGTACTCAAAGAATATGCCCCAAAGAAGATCATTGTATACAGCAGAGATGAGCTTAAACAATATGAAATGAAACAAAGGTTTCCCGACAACACGAGTGATAAAAAAAGCCCCATGCGATATTTAATTGGTGACGTTCGTGAGGAAAACAGGCTTTTGCATGCTTTCAACGGGGTGGATATTGTTGTGCACGCCGCGGCGCTGAAACAGGTTCCTTCGTGTGAATATAACCCAATGGAAGCTGTCAAAACCAACGTAATTGGCGCGATGAACGTTGTAACCGCCGCCATCAATGCTGGTGTGAAAAAGGTGATCGCATTGAGTACCGATAAAGCGGCAAGCCCAATCAATCTTTATGGAGCGACTAAATTATGCTCTGATAAGATATTTACAGCTGCCAGGGCCTATGCTGGACCACAGGAAATTGATTTTTCGGTTGTCCGGTATGGAAATGTTTTTGGTAGTAGAGGGTCAGTGATTCCATTTTTTTTGAAAGAAAGACCAAAGAGGGTCTTGCCGATAACAGATGAACGAATGACACGTTTCTGGATAACTCTCCGGGAGGGTGTCGACTTTGTGCTTGCCTGCATAAAGCGAATGAAGGGTGGTGAGGTTTTTGTGCCAAAAATTCCGAGCATGAAAATTACAGATCTGGCAAAGGCCGTGGCGCCTGAATGCAAACTTCGTTTCACTGGTATCAGATCCGGCGAAAAGATACATGAAGTGATGGTAGGTCGTGATGATGCCCGAACTACTCTTGAATTTGATGACTATTTTGTTATTGGATGGGCCGGGCATAACAATAGTTTCCAAGGAAGGCCGTGCCCACTTGACTTTGAGTATAGAAGCGACAACAACGACCAGTGGCTAACCATAGAACAGTTGCGAAAATATATAGAGGAGTTTTTGGTCGATCATCCGGAGTATGCACAGTGATTCCCTATGGGCACCAGCATATCAATGCAGAAGAAATTGATGCGGTCGTTAAGATTCTGAAAGGAGACTGGCTTACCCAGGGGCCTGTAATTGCGGAGTTTGAGAAGAACGTTGCTGCTTATTGCGGTGCGCGTTATGCAATTGCGGTATCGAATGGTACGGCGGCTCTGCATGTGGCGGCGATGGCCATCGGTCTCAAAAATGGCGATGAAGGGATTACATCACCCAATACTTTTGTTGCTTCGGCAAATTGCTTAGTTTTCCGCAGGGCTGCACCGTGTTTTGCTGATATTGATCCCATCACCTACTGTATCGATCCGGATGAAATCAAAAAAGCTATTACTCCACGAACACGTGTCATTATTCCGGTTCATTTTGCCGGGCACCCCTGCGAAATGGAAGCAATATGGGAAATAGCGCTAAAGAAAAAGTTGTTTGTTATCGAAGACGCTGCACATGCCATCGGTACATCATGGGAAGACCGAAAGGGCGTGCGGCACAAGGTAGGGTCCTGTTCCCATTCCCATCTAACAATCTTTAGCTTTCATCCCGTCAAAACGATTACAACCGGCCAGGGAGGCATGATTCTAACAAACGATGAAGCCCTGGCAGACAAATGTCGCCTGCTCTGTAATCATGGTATTATCCGAGACCCATCGAATTTTGTAAACCCGCCATCAACTGTTAGCCATCAGCGCGTTTATCCGCCCTTCTATTATGAAATGCAAGAACTAGGATACAACTATCGCATCACCGATATTCAATGTGCTTTGGGGCTTGCCCAACTGAAGCGCCTGGATCAGTTTGTAATCAGACGACGCGAAATATGGGCGTATTATAATGATGCGTTGGAAGGAATAGAGGCTTTTCAAACACCCATAGAAAGAAAGGATACTCAGTCAGCCTGGCATCTTTATGCCGCACAAGCTGATGAGCGAGACGAACTTTTAAGATTTTTGCATGACAACGGTGTTGGCGCACATGCGATGTATATTCCAGTACACCTGCAACCATATTATCAAAGGCATTTCGGCTATCAAAAGGGCGATTTCCCCCATTCAGAAGCATACTTTAGAAAATCCATCATTCTTCCTTTGTATCCTTCCTTGACAGATGCGCAGGTTGAATACATTACAAATCAGGTCAAGAGATATTATCAAAACTAATATACCAAACATGTCCTTCCATCTGTTTACTGCCTTTCACGTCAATTTGGCATACTCCTCTATCCCGGCGAGTCATTACGGTTGGGTCTTGGACAGTTGCTATTGGCCACTTCTGGATCTGTGCAAGTCTCTTAAGGCACCAATGGGAATAGAGTTCAGCGGTCAGACTCTGCGCAAGCTCTCAGATCTTGATCCTCTTCTTATTCGAACACTTAAAGATTTCATTCAGGATGGGTTGATTGAGCCTATCTGTGGTGGGGAGTACCAGTCTATCGGACCGCTGATGCCTTCCAAAGATAACCTCTTCAATTATCGAACTGGTAAAGAGACATTTCGAACCTTGTTAGGCTGGGATGCCGACCTGATTTATCTGCCCGAACAGACGATTTCACGCGGTTTGCTTGATGCAATTGTGAACAGCGGTTTTAAGTCCGTGTTGCTGGAATGGAATAATGCCAGAAAGTACGCGGCTATGAAATTTCCTGACAGGCTTCTGTACAAGTGCCCGCAACTGGTTAATCCCAAAACGGGACTGCTTCGAATTGTTTGGAATCACTACGTTGTTTCCCAAAAAGTACAGCGCTATGTCTTCGGCGATATTCCGTTTGAGGAAGTAACCTCTTACCTGATGATGCATGGGTCGAAAGGAGACGGGTGTTTATGCCTTTATGGCTCCGATCTTGAAGTCTTTGGTTACTATCCTGGAAATTCAATTCAAAAAGACTCCCGGACTGCTGATGCGCGGTGGGGAAGGTTTAAATCGCTTGTCCTACGGTTACAAGGGGATTTTCAGTTCATTCTCCCATCCAAGATAGTAGATAGTCACGCTTTGGAGGAAATGGTAGAAATGGGCAATGCTTCCTCCCCGATACTCTGTAAGAAGGAACCCAAGTACAATCCCATACGTTGGGCGGTTTGTGGGCGGGGGGCGTCACAGCTCAATGCTGAATGCTATCGTTTGAGCTGCGAGATTGAAATGCTGAAGACCACGGAACTGATCAATTCCGCAGAAGAGACACGTTTGCGGAATCTACTGGCGCCATGTTGGGCAAGCGATTACCGGACTTTTACAACTGAGGAAAAGTGGGAACAGGCTAAGTTTGACATCGCTCAGGCAAAATCAGCGCAAATCAAGGTGAAAAATGATCTGATTTCCAAAATACAGCCAGCTCCCCAGGAAATCGTTTTTCTCAGGGGTTTACAGGGAACGAAAAGACCACAAGTATACGATTTGGAGGTCCGATTCCCTCCCAATTCTGTTTTTCCAGGCGCTCAAGCTGTGATTGAGGGTAAAGCGATACCAACGCAATGGGAAGAGGTGCAGTGCTATAGAGACGGTTCCATTCGAGAGGCGCGATTAACGGTGATTCTGGATTTATCGTCAAGCACCCACTTCAAAATCGGTTTTGTTGGGCAAAACATGGCATCCGAGGCAAAACGATCGGAGTTCCAACCGGAATTTAAAAATGGGCACATAAATATATCCTGGAACTCCCGTCGAGGATTATGTATTGACTCAGCATCATTCCCGTCAGTTTCTGATAACCCCGTTCTCGGTACTATCCGGCACGGTTTCTTTGATTCCATTGATTGGGATGCGGATTTTTATAGCGGCGGCGTTCAATTGGATGACGGTCACAACTTTTATCACGATCTTGACCCGGTCGAGCATGTCAGGTGCTGGTCGGGTCCCATCAGGGACATTGTGGAGGGCAAGATTTCTGCCGGACCGGTCGTTCAAAGAAAACGGTATTTTATCTATCATGGCTTTCCGAGAATCGACCTAGACCAGTCTTTTCTAACAAGAGGCATCAGTTCCCTGGTATTTCGGGCCGGGATTGTCACGCTTCTGCCCAACGGCTGGAATAGGGAAAAACTGGTGTTGATAACCGAAAACGGTGGGGAATCCAATGAGATATATCCACTTTTTGGTGCTAAGGTGACACACAGCGACCCGGCCAAAACCGGCGTTTCAAGCAGCAACTGTCTGGGGGCAACCAGGGGGTGGGTCGCCTTCAGTGACGGGAGAAAAACCCTCACCATCTCCCGCGATATGATGCAAAATTACACGGTGCCTCAAATCAAATACGAAGAAATCGAGCCGCATTTTTTTGCACGGGTTTATCATACCTTGGGAGAACGGAATGCAACCAGCCTTTTCAGCTATCGAGGGCATATCCTAACTCGTTTTTCCTTCACTTTATCCCAGGGCCGGACCATAGCGCCAGGGTATACGCCTCATATTGCCTTACAAGCGACCTCTAGCTGATGTGATGGACCGATTTATGATGAAATCAGCGGTTTTCCCCCGATTTGTAGCCGAAGTCTCCAGTAACCATAACCAGCACCTTGATCGATGCTTCCAATTCATCGACAAGGCTGCGGCGATTGGCTGCGACGCGGTTAAGTTCCAACTCTTCAAGATCGACCAACTCTTTGCTCCGGAGATTTTGGAGAAGAGCGAAGCACACCGTCGCAGAAAAGCATGGGAACTCCCCGTGTCGTTTCTGCCTGAATTATCCCACCGTTGCCGGCAGAAAGGCATCCAGTTCGGCTGCACCCCTTTTTATCTAAAGGCTGTGGAAGAGCTCCTATCCCATGTGGATTTTTACAAGATTGCATCCTATGAACTCCTGTGGCATGAGCTTTTGCGCACTTGCGCCCAAACGGGAAAACCTGTCGTCCTGTCAACCGGAATGGCCACAATGGATGAGGTGAGAGCCGCGGTAAATGTGCTCGCAGATTTCGGATGCAAAAATTTGACGTTACTGCACTGCGTTTCTGCCTATCCAACGCCCGTAACCGAATGTAACCTATCCGCCATCCAAACCCTCCGAAATGCTTTCAACTTTGAACCTTCAGCCTTGAGCATCCATGTTGGGTGGTCCGACCACAGCGTATCGCCTGCGGTAATCTACAGAGCTGCGCTCCGCTGGGGCGCCGATTTGATAGAGTTCCACCTCGATATCGATGGCAAAGGAGAGGAATATGCCTCAGGCCACTGCTGGCTACCTGATAAAATAGGTCCAGTAATTGAAAATGTCAGGTTGGGTTTTAAAGCTGATGGTACAAAGAGAAAGCTACCGGTGCTCTCTGAGCTTGCTGACAGGGAGTGGCGGACCGATCCGAGTGACGGATTGCGGCCATTAATCTCCATACGTAGTCGTTGGAAAAAATAAATGAATCGAGTTGTTGCAATTGTTCAAGCGAGGATGGGTTCAACCCGTTTCCCCGGTAAAGTTCTTACGCCTTTGGCAGGGAAACCGATACTCTGGCACGTGGTGCATCGATTACGGAAGTGTAAAATGCTTGATGCGATTGCCCTTGCAACTTCCACTAACCTCTCAGATGATCCCATAGCCGAATTCGCGTTGAGGGAGGATATTCAAGTTGTACGGGGTCCGGAAGACAATGTGTTGGCGCGGTACAAGATGGCTGCAGATCAACTCGAAGCGGATATCATCGTCCGCGTGACGGGAGACGCCCCTTTAATTGATCCGGGAACAATAGATCTTTTGATCGAAAAGCTGATTGAATGCGACGTCGATTTTTGCATCGGAAATCCGAAAGTCGAAACGATCCACGAAGGTTTCAGTCCATTCACCCGTCGCGCACTTGATAAATTGGTCAGGGAGGCCTGGGACGATCCTGCGGCAAGGGAGCATGTTACAGCATACTTCAAAGAGCATCCGGAGTTTGTCCCAATAGCTTTTGTACAATTAGGTGCTGAATACCATTTCAGTGGGGCCCGGTTATCGGTGGATACGCCGTCGGATTTGTGCTTTCTTGAAACGGTGTATGCCGAACTTAAGGTCTTACCCGGCGAGGCAGATGTAAAAGATGTTGCACGGCTGCTTCGTTCGAAGCCGGATCTTTTGAAAATCAATACCCACGTCCATCAAAAAATGGCAAAGGAAGAAACACGGCGCGCCCTTTTTCGTTGCGACGGCAATTCCAAAATAGGACTTGGGCATGTGTATCGTTGTCTTGCCTTGGCGGATGAGCTGCGTGAACGGCATGGCTGGGGTGTTTCTTTTGCAATGGCCACCGGGACCTCGGGTTTCGACGTGGTTAAAAACAACGCCCACACTGTTGAAAGTATGCCTTATGACTCTGATGAAGGCGCTTGGATGAACACGATTATCAACCGATTACACCCGGATGTGCTTATACTTGACGTTCGTTCCGACCTGGCCCGGGGCGACGTCGCAAAATGGCGTGACGACGGACTTCTGATTGTAACGATCGACGATGCCAGCGAAAGAAGATTTGTTTCGGATTTAGCCTTTTACCCGCCGGTTCCTCAAGTTAGGAGAATGGATTGGTCAACTTTTTCGGGCAAACTGTACATCGGTTGGGAATGGGTAATTTTACGCAAGGAATTCTCCACGGATATCAATCGTGAAAGTGCAGCGCTCCATGCTTCATACTCCGAAATCCCCCAAATCTTGATAACGATGGGCGGCAGTGATCCAGAGGGCATGACGCTTAAAGCAGTGTCGGCTCTGGATGCTCTGGACGCGGAACTCGAATGCATCGTGGTGTTGGGAGCGGGGTTCGCGCGCAAGGCGGAGCTGGATAAAGCCCTGACCGATCTCGGACGTCGCTTTGCAGTGATCCAAAATGCCCAAAATATGGCGGAGCTGATGGCGCGAAGCGATCTGGCCGTGACGTCGTTCGGCGTGACGGCTTGTGAACTGGCGGCCATGGACGTCCCTGCGATCTATCTCTGCCTCACCTCGGATCACGCCGAGTCCGCCTCGGTTTTTGTGGAGGCTGGCCTCGGAATCTCTCTGGGTCTAGACGATTACGTATCGGAGCGGGCCCTTGCCGAGGCGGTCGGGAAGATGCTCAAGAATATGTCTGGGCGATTTGGGGGGGGCGAAGCCCTCGATGAGTCACGAAGCCCTTTGGTGGATGGCGAGGGAGTGGCGCGAATCGCCAAAATTATTGCTGAAACTGTCAACGCGTAATCGAATAACTGGAGCAATCATCCGGTTTTCATAGCGACTCGGAGAGCAAATATCATCATGAACACGAAACAGTTGGACCTCTGGAGCGGTGATTTCGGAAAATCATATACACTAAGGAATGTTAAATTGAATTTCTCTAAACACGTTAGAGCAAGTATGAAGAATCTGTTTTCTGAAATAATCAGTAATACAAATGAAGTCAACAAAATATTGGAGGTGGGGTGTAACACGGGACACAATTTATTGTGGCTTTCCGAAATAGGAGACTTTGACTTAGCAGGCATAGATCCTCAGATTTCGGCGTTGAAATTAGGGAAGGGAAAAGGAGTAACTGCCACATTGATAAGAGGGTCGGTTTATGATATCCCTTTTTATAATGAATATTTCGATATGGTCATGGCCGTGGGCGTCCTGATGCACATAGATCGTCGAGATATTTCAAGAGCCCTAAAGGAGATAGACAGAGTTGTCAATAAATATTTTCTAACCGTGGACTATTTTGATGAGAGAGAAGTAGCTGTAAATTATCGTGGACATATTGATATGCTCTGGCGTCGAGATATGCGTGATATATGCCATGAAATATTACCTCATACGAGGCTTATATGGGAAAAACAACTCACTCAAGACCCTTCTACAGGTAAATACAGCTGGGGTTTTCTATTTGAGAAATAAAAGCGGCAATCCGCGCACCCTATTCCCACATCGGGATCGTTCGCCATTGCGAAAGCCTGTCTCTTCGGTGCTTGCATTCAATCTGTCAATGGAGCGAATCGGAAAGAGAGAACAGCCGTTATGAAATATTGCATGAAGTGCCTAATGCCTGATACGCGACCGGACATGGAATTCAATGAAAATGGTATATGCGCAGCCTGTGTTTTTGCGGAGCAGAGTCGAACTGAGATTGACTGGGAGCAAAAAAAGGAAGAGCTCCAGGAAATCGCCCGATGGGCGCGGGAGAATAATAATGGGGGATATGATTGCGCCATCGGCGTCAGCGGGGGAAAAGACAGCACCTTTCAAGCGCTTTACGCCAGGGATGAATTGGGGCTGAATTGCCTCCTTGTAAATTGCTATCCCGATGGGATTACGGAAGTTGGGAAACACAATTTGGAAAATCTCGTGAATCATGGGTTTGATATGGTCTCATGGCGCCCCAATCCAAAAATCATGCGCGCGCTCATGAGGTTTTCCTTTTACGAGTATGGAAATCCCGTGAAACCATCTGAATACCCGCTATTCGCCGTCACCTACCAAACTGCTTTTGCTCATCGTATTCCCTTAATTATTCAAGGGGAAAATCCTGGTCTAACCCTTGGAAGTACAAAAGGTTATGGAAAAAACGGCAATGCCTTCAACATTGCCATGGGCAACACCTTGCGGGGTGGAAATGCGTCCGACTGGGCTGTTGACGGAATAGAATTGAAACAGTTGCTCTTGTATCAGTTTCCGGATAAGGAAGAGATGGAAAAAAGCAATATTCGCGCTGTTTATCTTCAATTTTATGTAAAAGAGTGGTCTCCCGACCACAATGCGGAGTTTTCCGTCGCCCATGGTTTACTTGGGCGCAAGGATTATGACTGGCGGAGGATGGGAAAATACAGCCGTTATGGGTCAGTCGACAGTGACTTCCAGCTTTTCAATCCCATGATTAAATACTACAAATTCGGAGAATCGAACTGGACGGAATGCTATAGCAAGATGATTCGAAGCGGAGAGATAAACAGGATGGAGGCGATGGCAGCCGTAAGAAAATGGGACGGATATTGCGACGAAGAACACATAAAAAAATGTTGTGATTACATGGAGATCAGTGTTGATGAATTCTGGAGGGTGATGGAGAAAAAATGGATCAACAAAAAGCTCTTTAAGAAAGATGAAAGTGGGAAATGGGTACCGCGTTTCACACCGGGTGTTGATTTCGACGAAAATTCGGTTGGGATATAAATAATCTGGAGAAAGGGGATGAAAGAATCTGATATTCGCCCAAAAGAACTGACGGAAAAGCTGCATTCCTTCCTTCGGAAAGATAGAAAAATTTGGCTCGCCGGACAAGATCAATTTATCCGGGTTCCATGTCCTGCTTGCTGCGGCAAGGAAACCAAGGATCCCATCGTTGTCAGAGGAATGACATTCGAAACGTGTACCCATTGCGAAACAGTGTTTTACAATCCCAGACCCACTCGTGAACAACTCAGGGAGTACTACTCAAAAGCAGAGAGTTACGAATTTTGGGCGAATCATATATTCCCTGAAACCGAATCCGTACGAAGAAAAAACATTTTCCGCCCTTTAGCGGATAAAATCGAAGAATATCTCTCTCTAAATGGTGTTGCCACAGATGTTTTGATGGAAATCGGTGCGGGCTTCGGTATTTTCTGTGATGAAATGAAGGGTAAGGGGATTTTCAAACGGATCATCGCGGTTGAGCCTACGCCGGATTTAGCGCAAAAATGCCGAGAAAAAGAACTAGAAGTGATAGAAGCCCCCTTTGAAGAGCTGGATTTATCCGTTCGGAGCATTGACTGTATCGTGTCGTTTGAAGTAATTGAACATGTTTTCTCTCCTCGGGAGCTCATAAGAAAAAGCATGCGTTTGCTGAAGAAAAAGGGGTTGTTGGTTATCAAATGTCCAAATATTAAAGGATTTCATTTCGTGGTTTTGGGGAAACAAAAAGCCCCAAATTTCGGTTTGGAGCATATTAATATGTTCAACACGGAATCACTCACGATTTTACTGGAAATGAACGGATTCAAGGTTTTAGAAATGGCCACTCCGGGGAAACTGGATGCCGATATTGTTCGAAACCAGGCGCTTGAAGGAAATTTCGATATCCATGTGCACCCTTTTCTCAAACAGGTTCTCATTGATGAGTGGGAGCGATTGGGAAATAAGTTCCAACAATTTTTAGCTGACAATTTGCTGTCTTCAAGTATGTTGGTAGTGGCCGAAAAAAAATAAAATATCAGACGTTCGTCCCCCTGATATTAAAATCATCACTATATTCCTGGAAAAATGATGTCTATCACGTGGAAAAAATCCTGCACAGAAATGATTCATGGCGTCTGCCCGCTTTGCGGCGCGGATGACAAAAATAATATTTACAATACGGAAAATTTTACTGGCGCAGCACGGGAAGTGGTTCAGACCGTCATCGTGATGTGTAATCAATGTGGCTTCGTTTACACTGATCCGAAACCAAGTTTTAGCAAAATAAAGGATTTCTATGAATTCGACCCGCATTCTTCAGGGCACGTTTACCATGATAGAAAAAAAGGGAGCCTTTTCGAAAAAGTCGCGACAAAGAGAGGTGAATATATTTTACGCCATAGTATTCCAAAAAATGGGCGTTTCTTTGATATCGGGTGTGGAAAAGGCGATCTCCTGATATGGCTCAAAATGAACTCGAATTTAGAATTGATAGGTCTGGATCCATCTAATGAAGTTTTTGAAATCGAAAATGACTTCGGCATTGAGGTTATTCATTCAACCTTTGAACATGCCGACCTTTCTTCAAATTTCGGAAAAGTAGACGCCATATCCCTAACGAGTGTTCTCGAACATGTATATGATCCGGTGCAACTTCTAAAAAAGATCAAAAGCATTCTGAAACCTGACGGTTTCTTGTTCATAGAAGTCCCTGATATAACCAAAGCGCGTCCCGCTTTGGTTGAAGCCTTTGACTATGAACATCTGTCTCATTTTACGATTGCCAGCCTGCAAGACATACTGCATAAAGTGGGAATGAATATCCATGACATTGACAAACACGCGTTAACAGAGGGTCGGATAAGAATTTGCGCCGTATCATCGCAAAGATTGACGACTTTTGACGCCATAAGTGGATACAAAAGTGAAATATTGAGGGATATTCGTGGATATGAGCAGAAAAAACGAGCCATTGAAAAAGCGTTTGTTTCAAGAATAAAGCCATACTTTGAAAAATGGAAGGAACTTCATTCGCGTGTCGCAATTTACGGCGCCGGCGAACACACATATTATATGCTGAGATTGATCGATATGAGTGACTTTGTGTGCTGCGTAATCGATAGCGATAAAAAGAAGTACGGAAAAAAATTTATGAAATGGCCGATATATGGTCCGGCTCATATCGACACATTGAATTTAGATGCGATACTTATCTCATCGCATGCTTTCGAAGAAGAAATTTACGAGTCGATAAAGCATTTTCAAACCAAGGGGCTGGATATTATAACATGTTACTCCCAACACAATTGATGAGAAACAAAAAGATTTATCGGCGCAGAAGGTAAAATGCCTCATTTGACGGATCATTCGACTTCCTTTCCACCGGCCGTTGTGTGCATGGCCGCGGGAAAATCCCAAATAATCGTCATTCAAAAAGCAAGAGAACTTGGATACGCGGTGCTGGCGGTGGATAAAAATTCCCGCGCCCCGGGCTTTGCTTTCAGCGATGAAAAAATGGTAATGAGCACCTATGAGGCAAGCCCGATTATAAGCAAACTCCGTGTTCTAAAGGACAAGTATCAACTGGTCGGGGTTTTAAACCGATCATCCGGCGTCCCCGTGGTGACGGCGGCCAAGATTAGTAAAGCGTTTATGTTGCCCGGCGCTTCGCCGGATTCGGCCCATACGGTTACAGACAAGGCCGGACTCATGGCGGCTTGTAAAGCATTTGGAATTTCCGCTCCTGATTGCCAATCGGCTTCCTCTCTAACGCAAGTGAATAGAAGCGCTTTGCAATACCCGTGCGTGGTAAAGCCCGCACTCTCTCTTGTCGGGAAAAGCGGCGTTCACGTTGTTTCCGATGCAACCATGATCTCCGAGTCGTTTAATGACGCCAGGGAAATCTCCATGAACGGAATGGTTAATATCGAGGAATACGCGCCGGGTCGAGATCTCTCCTTGTTGGCCCTGGTGGTGAAAGGCAAACTGCATAAAATTGTCCTTCGTGATGAGTTGAATTTTCTTGATGCGAACGGGAAGGTCCATTTTGCGGGCATCGCTGTTCCGTCCGTATTCAGTGGACAAGCTGAAGAAACCCGCATAATGGAATTAGCAGATCAAGTCGTTAATGTTTTTGGCCTGGATAGGGCCGTCCTTAATTTATCCTGTCGTTGCGAAACAAGTGGCACCCCAAAACTGATAGAAATTCATCTTGATATAGGCGGCGACTTGTTCTACGAAGCATTGCTCCCTAAGAGTACCCATGAAGACGTTCTTGGTATTATTATCAAGGCGTTGGCGGGTGACTTGACGGATGTAGCTGAAGTGAACTTCACGCCTGCCGCTCTTCTTTTTGACGGTGAAAATGGCCCGACTCCCAAACGTTCATATATTGTCTTGACGGCATCCGACCGTGGCACCCTTGAAACTAAAATCTCGAAGAGATATACGTAAATGAATTGCAGGGCCATATCTCAGCCTAAAAACTCCACAGCACATTATAGCGAAGGTAAACCGGCTTTTCCGAAAACGGCACTTCCCTATTACGGCGCCAATAATATTGGTCCTAAATTCACGGAATGAAATTGAGCAGAAGAGGCGTCGAATGACAACAATGTTCGAAGGAAATATTTGCCCGGTTTGTTTGAGCGCCAAATTCGAAATCGTGAGTGAGCTAAGCACATCAGGATGGTTATTTAAAAAAGAGCTGGTGGAAGATGTGAGAAGCGTGGCATTACTGATGTGCGCAAAATGCGGTCATTATATGACTGATACGAGCCAATACAACAAAGCTTTCTTCGATTTTCTCTATCCCGATGATTCCACATCTGATGCACTTCGTTCGAAACCGAGAATTTACAAAGAAATCATTGAATTCAATCTGGATTATTTAAACCTGCACACCTCTCTTAAAATCACTGATTTTGGAGGAGGCGAAGGTGACTTTCTCAAATTGCTGGCTTCGAGCGAAGACCTTCATGGTGTTATCGACAACATGTCTATTTTTGAGCTCAAAACGAAGAAGGCAAGAACAGATAAAATCAAATATATTTCATTAGACCTTAACCATGTCGGAACTGCATTCGAAAAAGAAAATATTGAATTCAATTATGCATTTTGCATCAACGCCCTAGAGCACTTGCTTGATCCAAGGGATTTCTTGAAAAGCATTTTTAGAGCCAGTAACACTTTTTTTATTTTCATTCAGGTTCCGGCCGTTGACTTGCTGGACATCAATTCTCCCGTAACACATCTGCATCCCTCACACATCCACTATTTCAGCCTCGAAAATCTTGTTTTTCTGATGAACAGCATCGGTTTCAAAGTTATGAGAGTGGAGATTAAAAAGACGGAAGGTGTACCCTTGTTGAAAGCAATTGGGAGAAAGACGAATGGAAAGAATAATACTGTACATGAATACTTGCTAAAGGAAAAATCAAGGCAGGCGTTTTTATACGAATCAATTATTGAATGCCTAAAAGGACCGAATGACAAAGTCGGGCTATGGGGAATCGGCAACGAATTCCGAGAATTATTTAGACGGTTCTCAAAGATTGGCGCATTATTAAACTGCAATCAATTACTCCTGATCGACTCGAGTTTAAAGAATAAACGATTTGCAGGCTCGGTCATTTTGCCGCCTGAGGTCGCAAAGAACACTCCAGGACTGCAAACGGTTTTCATACTTCCGAAAGCTGAAGTTACGAGGCGCTCGATCAAATGTGCCGCGTTTGAAATCGGATACCGCGCCGACATGGTAAACGATCCGTATGAACTGTATTCGTTGAACACTTCCGGCATTTGAAAGATCTCAACGGGTCCATTTTCGCAACAATGACGCCGTCTGAAAAGCTATCTTAAGCTCGAACAGATAGATGCTATCAAACATTTAAAATCACATGACAACTGAAAGAGACATATAAAATATGATATTATTAATCAACCCGCCATGGTTTATATTAGAGAATGCTAAATTGGGTCAAAACTCAACACCTTTAGGCTTGTGCTATTTGGCTGCCGCAATAGCCAAACGGAATTACAGAGTAGCCATCTTGAACGCGGACAGGACGGATGAAAAATACTATTATGAGTGGACAAAAGAAGTAGACGCATTTGAATCATTTCGCTCGCGGCATATTCAGGATCACCCTGTTTGGACAAAACTAGTGGATAAAATTAAACTGTCGAAACCAAAAATCGTCGGTATAACCATTAGAACGCCAGCCGTGGAATCATCTTTATACCTTTGTGAACTTATAAAAAAAATCGATAAGGACATCTCGATAGTCGTCGGAGGACCCCACCCAACAGCATTGCCGGAAGAATTGCTTTCCTCCGAACATATAGATTTTGTTGTTAGAGGAGAAGGAGAGGACACCTTCGTAGAGTTTGTTGAAAATGCAATGCACGGCCATGATTCGATCGGGGTAAGAGGTTTGAGTTACAGGTTGGATGGAAACATTGTTCACAATCCGGATAGGCCGTTGATGAACATGAGTGACGTTCCACATCCGGCAAAAAACCTTATGGTCGATCTCGACAAACACGACCAAGATGATTTCAACCCGATAATGACCAGTAGAGGATGCCCTTACAGATGTATTTTTTGTGCAAGCGCAAATGTCTGGTCAAGAAACGTACGATTCAGAGATCCAATTGATGTTGTTAATGAAATCGCGCAAACCCATGAGCGCTTCGATACACGCTTTTTCTCTTTTGATGACGACACTTTTACGCTTAATAAAGAGCGTTGTATGGAAATATGCAGATTGATTGTTCAGTTTGGGCTCAATAAGATTCCAGGCTTCAGGTGGACGAGCAACACTCGGCCGGAACTGTTGAGTCCGGATCTTCTGGATTGCATGAAAAGCGCGGGGTGCGCGGCGGTTGCAATCGGTATTGAAAGCGGGAATAATGGAATTTTGAAAAGACTTAGGAAAAGCTACACGACCGAGCAAATAAGGGCGGCAGCGGCGATGATAAAGCAAACAGGAATGGTATTGGCCGGTCAATTCATAATTGGCTTTCCATTCGAGACCGAGAGCGAAATGTGGGATACCGTAAAGCTGGCAGAAGACATTGAAGCTGAATCCGTAAAACTCTCGATAGCCACACCCCTTCCGAAAACCGAGCTATACGACCTGGCTAAGGAAAAAGGCTATTTCCCTGATGGTATAAACTGGTCGGATGTAATGTTACATAATGATGGGATTTTGTTCAATAAAATATATAGTGAAGATCAAAAGAACAGAATTATGGAAGACATTATCTCGGAATTCAGGCGGATACAAGAAAAAACGATTAAGGATAAAATCGGTAGAATAGAGCAATATGAAAGCCTCTATAAATTAGAAAATTGATTGGGACAATTTTGGCTTAGCACTTTTTTAGATTGAAGAAGGTTGGGGAGAAAAGAAAACGGTGAAATCGATCTTTTTGATAGGTGTTGGGGAAATCGGACTAAATCAGATACGCTGGGCGCAAGATGCCGGATTTTTCGTGATTACCAGCAACATGGATCCGGACGCCCCTGCATTCAAATTAGCCGATGTCGGCGTCGTTTTAAGCGGCTCAGACACACGTTCTCTGGTTGGTTATGCCCTTGAGAACCAAGAACGTTATAATATTCTGGCTGTTTATTCCGGCAATGATTTTGGCGTGTTCTCAGCTTCATGTGTCGCGCAATCGTTGAAGTTTCCATCGCCATCCGTTGCGGCAGTATCCCGCGGCCTTAGTAAAACGTTAATGAAAACTTGCTGGTCGCACAATGGGGTTCCAACTCCTTCCTTTCAAATGGTGCGGACTGAAACGGAAGCTCGCCAATGCGCTGAATTGTTTGGGATGCCTATTATACTGAAACCCCCTGATAGCAGCGGCAGCCAGGGCATTCAGGTCATTGAAAAAATAGGTGAGCTTGAACCTGCCCTGGATAGGGCATTTCGTTATTCCAGGCGCGATCAGATGATTATTGAAAAGCATGTGGATGGCAGGCACATCGATGCAAACGCCTTCTTCTGGGACGACAGATTTTACGCCACGGGTCTTTCCGAACGTTATTTTTCTCCTATTCCCTATAGAGTTCCCATTGGTGGATACGAACCGGCCATTTTATCTATAGATGAAAAAGACATGGTGAATACCGTTTTTGAAAAGGCAACGAGAGCTCTCGGCATCAACCAGGGACCCGTGAAGGGAGATTTCATACTCAACAGTGAAGGAATTCACGTAATAGAAGTATCCGCACGATTTCATGGCGATGTGGGAACATGTCATAGTACATTTTACAGGACCGGTCACAGCCATCTCCAAGCTTACTTCGAAACTTTATTCACCCGGCGAGTTCCGTTTCAATTAATTGATGACATCGCATCTTCGACCCGGATCAGCGGTTGGCGGGTTTTGGATCTACCGGAGGGTTATTCCACCGATATAAGACGGGTTATTTCCAAATGCCGTGAATTGGATGGGATCGACGATGTTTTTATAAGGCCAAGAAGGCCTGCAGTTGCTTCTCATTTGCACAATAACAATGATGTGGTTGGGTTTGTGTGGGCTTCAGGTAAAAGCAAACAGTTTGTTGATGCGGCGCTTGATGGATTCAACGCTGAATTGAGAGAAAATCTGAATTTCCAGTAGCGAAAACTGAAGATATCCAGAAAAAGTCAAGGCATAAAAAGAATAATTTATGAAAAAATGTTACAAAAACACTCATGATTTCATCGGGTGGATGCTGTTTCTATTGAATGAATTGAAAGGATTTTTTAATGGCTAAAATCTGTATTTTGACATTTTATGACAAACTATGCTTGGGTATTCGCTACCTCTCATCGATAGCCCGCCAACAGGGGCACGAAGCCAGCCTGATTTTCGTAAAAGACCCTGTGGTGGCGAGTTCGAAGAACAAACCGGTTTCCGGCAAAGAGAACTTAACGTATTATAATAACTGCCTTCACAATGGGCAGACAATGTCGTTTGGATATGATGTGGAGCCTTGGAGCGACCATGAAATCAAACTATTAATAAACCAAATTGAACGGATTGCCCCGGATATCATCGGAATATCCACTCGTTCCTTTTTTACAAAATTTGGAACACCTGTAATGCGGGCAATCAAGGAAAAGTTCCCGAATACTCCGTTTGTGTGTGGTGGTTTCGGCCCGGCTTTCGATCCGGGCTGGTTTCTCAATTGGGCGGATTATGTTGTTTTTGGAGAGTATGATTCATCCATTATAAACCTGCTAGACGCAGTGGAAAAGGACGGTCCACTCTCGGAATGCAACGGTTTGATTTTCAAAGATACGGATGGAAAGTTGGTATACAATCCTGTTTCCGGGATAGAATCCAAGCTCGACAAATTGCCTTTTCCTGATTGGGATGATGACAATAAATACCTTATACAATATGATCGCATAGCGCCTGGGTCCAGGTTCCAGTACCGGGAGGACTACAGTCTCATAGCCGGCCGGGGATGCTTTGGAAATTGCTCATATTGCATGGCTTGGAAATGGCGTGACACCTATAAGAAGACATATGGTTTGAACGTGAAGAAGTACCGGTTGAGAAGCCCGCAGAATATAATCGAAGAACTGAAAAAAGCCAAGGAACAAGGAGCACGTTTCTGCACCTTTGTGGATCCGGTATTAACGGGTCCGAGTGAATGGGTTAAGGAACTGCGTGACCGATATTCTGATGAAATCGGACTGCCTTTTCAAGCAAATTGCCACCCCCTGTTCACGGACGACATAACATTGAAGAGGCTCATTGAAATGGGACTGAAGCGAACTTGTGTTGGCATCCAATCGGGAAGTCGGAGGATAAGAAGTCTGATTTTCAACCGAAATGTTTCTGATACAAGCATCCTAACCCTCTGCAACATGCTTGACAAACACGATGTGCTCTATGATATTCATCTAATTGGCTGGAATCCCTATGAAACGATTGATGACTATGAGAAGGGTTTGGCGCTTTTTCTAAAGCTGAAGAGCAGGATCGATCTCAACGTTTTCAGACTTCAAATTCTCCCAGGTTCAACCCTATTCGATATCCAGCATTCCCTCACACCCTCCGGATTGTCGGAACAGGTTCATCTGTATTACGCTTACCTTTTCTCCTTTGTCTTCAACAATGAAAAGTCGCGGAAATTTGCACTGTCCGTCCACGAATCCCTTGGATCGATTGATGAAAAAATTTTCGAGTTGATTGCCGGGAAGGAGGACTTACTAGCGCCATCTTACATTGCCAGTGCCATGCCGGAAATGATTTTTTCATCCGATACGCCGCGTAATCGTCTTATTGGCAGTGGATTCACCAACAGAAATGCCAAGAAAATCACCATGGATTACGATGGAAACTATATTCTCGACGTCTTGGATTCTTTGGAAAATAAGATGCAAAACTCCATTTTTTCAGAGGAGGATCGTATGAGCTTCCTTGCGAAAAGCTTCATACCCAAAACAGCGCCCAATTATCCCGCTCACGTGTAATCCAATTTTGTGAGATATGCGTTCTATGGAAAATGATCAAATGATAGCGAGGGAAGTATCTCTGTTCGATAAACAGGCTGAAGAGAGGCTCAATCACGGATTTGTCCCTGATCTGAGACGACTCGCCAAGGTGGATTGGCTTTATAACAATGTTTGGAGAGATCCTGAATTTGTGAAGATTCACTGGATGCCACGTATAAATAATATCATCAATCATGCCAGGAGCAGTGGAAAAAAAACTCTGGAACTTGGTTGCGGTTGCGGGATGCTGTCTCTTGAGCTGGCGAGAAACGGCCTTGATGTAACGGGTGTTGATGTTTCACCCAAAAGTATAGAAATTGCCAAAAAATATAAACAGGAAAACACCTACACCAAAGACTTTGGTTTTTTGCGGTATGAGTGTGGGGATTTCAACCGGATGGCGTTTGAAAAAGAATACTTTGACTCCGTAATATTCTTTCGTTCCTTGCATCATGTTGCTAAAGGAGATGAACTGCTAAGCAAAGTGCAAGATGCGCTGAGAAAAGGCGGAAAACTGATCGTTTCGGAGCCTGTTCGCGCGCATTTCACAAAAGACTCCGCCCAATTCGCTGCAATTCTGAGAACAATTCTACCCACATGGATAGACCATGATGAAAAATTGAATAAGGATTGGGATGCTGAAATCTGGGAAAATGAAATAGATAAGGTTTTCAAAGAATATATCATGGAAGACGATCATGAACAATCTCCTCTGGATAACAGCATCGATAATGCGGGTGATATGATAAATTTGATGGAGAAATTCTTCACAATAAAGGAAAAGAGTTTTTCAGACGCCTTCATCGATAAGCTGATCGGCGGTCTAAGGGGAGAACACAAATACGAATTGGCCAGGTTCCTCAAGTTTCTGGATGAATATATGGTCGAAAAAAAGATTCTCCCCCCTACATCCATGGAATTGGTCGCCGTCAAAGAAAGTTAAAGGCGCCCCCCATCCGTGTTCATTCAGCCGATAGGTCATAGGGCTCGTCATGACAGTCAATAAAACAATATTCAGATATAGAACCGAACGGATACTTTCCGCTCCAATAATGATTAATCTGGAACTCACGTCAGGTTGCAACATAAAATGTCGCCATTGTTATAATTTCTGGCGAGATGAATCCCGGGGTGCAGCAGATAAGATCAGCAGGAAAAGAATGGGTCGCCTTGTTGAAATGATCAGGCGCAACAACGTATTTCATGTTGTTTTGACTGGCGGTGAGCCTTTTTTAAATTTTGATGTTCTTGAATATGCCCTGAAAGAGTTCCATACATCGGGGATTTCAACCAGTGTAAATTCAAATCTGATGCTTGCAACTCCCGACAAAATTAAAAGATTAAGAAATACAGGCCTAGATCATGTTTTGACCAGTTTAAACTCACACGATCCTGAGGTTAACGATTATATGGTTAACAAGAATGGGGCATTTCATAGGATAATTCAGGGGATCAAAACGACGATTGATAAGGGCGTTAGAGTCAGCGCCAATATGATAATCTGCAGGACAAATAAAGATCATATATACGAAACGGCAAAATTATGCTCGGAGATTGGGGTTCAGAAAATATTCGCCACAAGGCTCGTCCCATCAATCAATGTCGAAAATCCAACTGAAACAGACCTCCAGCTTGACAGGGAAGATGCTTTAAACGCTATCGACGATCTGTTATCGGCACAAAAACACTTTGGCATAGAAATCGGCACATTAATCGGTTACCCCCTTTGCCTTTTGGGAAATTTAGACAAATACAGGGAATTCGTGGGTAGGGGGTGCCCCGCCCAAAGGGGAAACAGGATGGTGATAAATGCCGATGGAGAAACCCACGCATGCACTCATGAATCCAATTCCTATGGAAATGTATTTGATATCGGCATTAAAAAGGCTTTCAAAAACATGCTGAGATGGCACGATGGTTCTTTCCTTTACCAAGGATGTAAAAATTGCCAGTACATCAATGTATGCGGTTCAGGATGCCGTTCCGCGGCATTTTCCTATTTCAACGAAATGAATGAAAAGGATCCCCTGTTTGTTGGCAGAAAGGACATTAAGCATCATTATAGGTTAGACATTCCGAGTGAAATAAATAGATTAATCGATGGAAACGAAAGCTTTACAGTACCCGAAACCATTCGATTCCGTCCGGAGAAGGGATTCTACACCATAAACATACGATGGGCAAATGCATATGCCATTGACAATGACATTGCTGAATTTTTAATAAACAAGCGTTCAGCTAAAAAAACCATCACCCTCGGCAACATGATAGGGAAAAACCCAAGGGATGAGTTAATCAAATTGGTCTTTAAAGAAGCCCTTGTACCCGCAGATCCCCTTTTGAAAACAAGCCTTAAGAATTGTGTAAAAAAAGGGTGTAGCGTCAACCCTTATGATTTGCCTGAAATTTTTTCATAACGGAGAAAAAGACTGATGCATATTCTTTCGGTCATACCTGCGAGAGGTGGGAGCAAGAGCATCCCCATGAAAAATATCTATCCATTGTTGGGGAAGCCCTTGATCGGGTACACGATAGAACATGCCCTTTGTTCCAAAAAAATCGATAGAGTGCTTGTATCCACGGACAATAGAGAGATCGCTCGAGTCGCCCGGAAATTCGGTGCTGAGGTTCCTTTTTGGAGACCGAATGAACATGCAGAGGATAAAACCCCCGATTTTCCGGTTTTTTTTCATGCGTTGTCCTGGTTGAAAAAAAACGAAGGGTATGAGCCGGATATCGTCGTGCATCTACGCCCCACAAGCCCCATTCGCAATGTTCAGCATATCGACCACATGATACAGCTTCTCATGGAGAACCCCCATTGTGATTCCGTGCGATCTGTTTCAGCCGCAAAACAGTCTCCATATAAAATGTGGAAACAAGAGGGAAAACATATCGTTCCCTTTTTTGAACACCCCTACAATGAAAAAACACTAACCGCCAAACAATATCTCCCAAAGGTGCTTTATCATAACGGCTGTATTGATGTTATAAGGGCTTCAACAATTTTGACAAAAAAATCGTTGACAGGCGAGGTCATACTCCCATTTCTGATGACCCATGAAAAATTTGAGGTTCAAATCGACAGTCGCCTGGATGCAAGGATTGCGGAAATGATATTGGGGACGGCTTAACGTTTTATATCTGCGGATCGCCTGATCGGTCAGGCAACGACATCAACCCCGCAGATGCCATGATGTTCATGCTCAAGAGAAAGGAATTGAATCAAAATGCCGAAATTCATGTCGGATGAATTAGTAAAGATAGGCGAAAAAGTATTGGGGGCGGCAGGATCGCCCGCCGAAAAAGCGGAACTCGTGTCAAAGATGCTCGTGGACGCTAACCTAACGGGTCATGACTCCCACGGAATAATCAGGCTTAAACAATATGTCAATCAAATAAGAACAGGGTTGATAGATCCTGTTGCCGAACCTGAACTTGAGATTGATTACCCCTCCTATGCGAAGGTAAAAGGCAACAGGGCTTTTGGACAGGTGGTTGCCCGGTTCGGTATAAAGGCGGCCATTGAAAAAGCCGCCTTGAACGGCATGGCCATGGTCGGATGTTGCCATATGGCTCACGTGGGAAGATTGGGCGATTATGTCTCAATGGCGGCGGAATCGGATTTAATGGCGCTGGCCATCTGCAATGGGGGCGGCCCCAATGTCGCGCCTTATGGGGGAAAGCAAAGAATTCTGGGCACCAACCCCATTGCTTGCGCCGTTCCCATACGGGATGGCCAGAACATTCAAATAGATTTTGCTTCCGCAGCGACGGCTGAAGGCAAATTGAACGTTGCGGTGAACAAGAAAGAGACGGTTAAAAGCGGACTGATTATCGGTAAAGAGGGAAACCCGACCGTGGACCCGAATGATTTTTACAATGACGGCGCCATACTTCCCATTGGTGAACACAAAGGTTCTGCCCTGAGTTTGCTCTTGGAAATATTTGGAGGTATTTTTACGGGCGGGGGATGCTCGGTTTTTCCAAATTACCTTGATGGAAACGGCATTCTTTTTTTTGTAATGAAACCGGATCTGTTCAGAACCAGAAAAGATTTTGAAACCGACGTAAAATTGTTATCCTCAAAAGTGGTCAATTCGGAAGCAGCCGATGGATTCAGGGAAATTTATTTTCCGGGCCAGGTAGAACAATTGGCACATGAAAGATTGTCGAAACACGGCATAAATCTTGATGATGAGACATGGGCAGCAATCAGGAGCATCGCCAACGAGTTGAGTGTTTCCATCTGACATGTCGATGGAAACGGCTTTATGGTTTATTTATAGCGAAAGAGGGAATCATGGAAATATTTTTGGATACAGCAAATGTGGATGATATTAAAAGATTTGCCCGGATCGGCATCATTGAAGGTGTTACGACGAATCCGGCCCTTATCGCCAAAGAGGGCAGAAACTTCATGCACGTTGTCGAAGAGATTTGTACTATCATCGACGGGCCCGTAAGCGCTGAAGTCATCAGCACCGATGCCGATAAAATGATTCAAGAAGGCAGGATGATCGCCGGGATACACGAAAATATCGTTGTTAAAATTCCCGCCATACCCGCAGGGTTTGAAGCCGTCTACACCCTTGCTCAAGAAAGGATAAAGACCAATTTGACGATCATATACACTTCGAATCAGGCGCTCCTGGGCGCCAAAGTCGGTGCAACCTATGTGAGTCCGTTTGTGGGAAGACTGGACGCAACATCCACCAATGGAGCGGATTTGATAAAAGAAATTTCCCAAATTTACAACAACTACGATTTCAAAACCAAAATCCTGGCCGCCAGCATGAGAAATGTCGTTTACGCAAAACATGCGGCACTAGCGGGGGCCCACGTGGCAACAATACCGCCGGAGGTGCTGGATGAGATGATGAAAAGTGAATTGACCGATTTAGGCCTCGCGGGATTTTTGAAGGATTGGGAAACGCTGCCAGAGGAGAAAAGACAATATTTTGCACATTAATGGGGGAATGAATGCGTCTAAAAAATAAGGTCGCTGTCATAACAGGATCGAGCAGGGGAATAGGGGCGGCAATTGCCAGAGGATTCGCAAAGGAAGGTTGTCGAGTAGTCGTCACCTATCTTCACCAAAAGGAAAAGGCCGAAGAGATTGCAAATGAAATTGGATCAAATCTTGCATTAAAAATGGACGTGCGCGACAGAACAACAATCAAGGCAGTTTTTTCCAAAGCATTCAATCAATATGGCAAACTCGATATTCTGGTCAACAATGCCGGCGTCAACCAAACCAATGACTTCGACAAACAAACCGATGAAGAATGGGATGAGGTCATAAACGTAAACTTGACGGGTGTTTTCAGATGCTGCCAGGAAGTTCTACCTTATATCAATGATTATGGGCGGATTGTCAATATCGGATCCCTGTCGGGTGAATATGGCGGGCCAAGAACGCCAAGTTACGCCGCCGCAAAAATGGGCGTCATGGCGTTGACGCATAACGTCGCAAGATTTCTGGCGCCTCGTAATATCTGCGTCAATTGTTTGTCTCCCGGAGTTATCGCAAGCGAGTTCACGGAAAAAACCATGTCTCAAGGGGTAAAAGAAACGGCGCTGTCACTCATGCTTATCAAACGTTTTGCAAAATATGAAGAGATGGTCGGCGCCGCCGTGTTTCTGGCATCCGACGAATCCAGCTATATGACGGCCCAAACCCTTTCCATAAACGGCGGGGCCTGGGTAAGATAGAATGGACCGAAAAAGGCTTCTAATCATTGGCGCGGGAGAAGAGCAGGTTCCCGCCTACAAAATCGCCTTAACAATGGGTTTGACGGTTGTTGGATCAGATATCAATCCTAATGCCCCCGGATTCCATTTGACCGGTGAAAAAATTATAGCAAGCACATACGATGCAGAGGAAACCCTGAGAGAAGTCTTGAAATTCAATGAGGTTAACCCGATCCATGGCGTAATGACCCTTGCCTGTGATACTCCCGTGGCAGTCGCCCTTGTGGCGAAGGAATTGGGATTGAAAGGAAATACCATCCATACGGCAAAGCTGTCATCGGATAAATTATTGCAGCTCCGCCGCTTTCGGTTGGACAATATCCCCATCCCCGATTACAAGGAAATTCAATCAGTGGAAGAACTGAAGAGCACCATTGACGATTGGGGGCTCCCAGTGATCCTGAAGCCCCCTGACAATAGAGGTGCAAGGGGCGTTTTGAGACTGGCGGACCCGGTTCATATGGAATGGGCTTTCCGTGAATCCGCCTCAAATTCGGCAAAAGGCTCAATAATCGTTCAGAAGTTCATTCCGGGAAATCAGATAAGTTCGGAATCCATTGTGGTTTCCGGAAAAGCATACACCGCCATGTATTCCGGAAGAAACTATGGGCTATTGGAAAAATATGCCCCTTACGTCATTGAAAATGGCGGTTGCCTCCCCGCGGATATCACTGAATCCCAAGAAGAATCTCTTGATGATATTGTTCAGCGGGCTGCCGCTTCATTGGGTATTGAAGATGGCCCCCTTAAAGGGGATCTTGTTCTCACGGATAAGGGTCCTGTAGTACTTGAATTCGCTTCAAGAATGGGAGGGGGATACGCCGTCTCCCATTCGATTCCGCTGACGCATGGCGTAAATCTCATAGAGCAGGTAATCAGACAGGCGCTTGGGGAACAGCTATCCATTAGAGACCTGCACCCTGCCTACAAACAGTCCGCCGCAATAAGGTTCTTCTTCCCGGATCCGGGCGTGGTCAAAGAAATCAAAGGGTTTGACAATCTCGGCGTTCATGACGGCGTCGTGCTTAAACGGCTCTACATAAAAAAAGGAGACACCGTGCCCCGCATTACGGATCATACGAAGAGGGCGGGATGCGTAATTGCCGTTGGAAAAAGCAAAAAGGAGGCGGAACAAAGGGCCATAAGCGCTATTAACGCCGTGCTGATTGTTACGGAACAGCAGCCGTCAGGAAAAAATGGGAAATGATAATATTTATTTAAGGGATGCGGGCGCCCTCCTTTCAGGAAGAGAACACGATTATTTGAAAAGACTTTTTCGTTGTACCGAACTGGCCGCCTCAAATAAACTGAATATTCAGATTACACTGTCGGACGAATATTTTAGTGGGGTGAATCCAAAAATACACTCATCACTTCCAAATGAGCTCCTAAAATTCGATAACGTCTTAATACACCTGCACCTTGACTACTCAAAAAAATTCGGAGACAACCGTTATACTGAAAAAGCCTTTATGGCTATCAATAATCTTCTCCACAGGAACGTCAATGTCAACGGATTCTGCGTTCATCCCGACATAGTTGACGATTTTTCAGTATTTACACGATTGACGGCTCATGGCGCGTATATAGGCGTTGAAGTGCTTGATGCCAGTGTTTGTTTTGGTAACAGATTTTCTGAAATCAGCAGGATACTGGAAGAATATGAGTTCCTGGATTTAATACTTGATACGTCCCATATCCTGGAAATGGAAAAATGGGGTGAACCGTCATTTGATTTCTATGTTGATTATTTCGGCGACAAAATAAAAGAGGTACATATCTCTCGGCCCGGGAATCATTACGATCCGAAAAAAATCACCGAAATATTCAGCACATGCCACAGCCTTTTTTCAACAAATAGCGGAGGTGTCAACATGTTTAGAAAACTTCAACTGCCCAAAAACGCCAACTATGTCATAGAAGGCGTTATTCCTTACGGAAAATATGGAGACGGGCTGTTAAGGAAGGAAACCCGGATATTAAAGGCTCGTTTTTAATCAAGCCTAGATAGAGAAGCGATGGAAGGCCTACAGGGAAATGTATGATACGAATCGATCTGACATAGATGCATCGTCATTTCCCTTGTGCTCGGCGAACACAAAGCACGCTTTGTCCAACCTCCTGTAGATATGCTTCAACCATGCAGCAGAAGCATCGCAACTTATCTTCAAAAAGTATAGCGAATGAGTGATAACATGAAGAGTATCGAATCTGGTCAACGCACTTCACAGTTAGGGCGCCGAAAAATTTTGACCTTTTTTGGAACGGATTTGACCTCGGCCGGGGAAAGTATTTTGAAAGAAGCCTGTGAAGCGGGGTACACCCTCTTGCCCTTAGATACTGCCGCTATCGGCCAGGCCCGTAAGGAGAACATACCATTTTCCTTGGTTGAAGATTGGGTGAAACAGGACGTATATTTTCAGCAAAGAGTTGAGGAATACGAGGGTACCATTTCAGGATGGTTTCGTCCGGCAATCGGTGATTTTACTTCGAATGGAATTTGCTGGCCGGTGTTTGACCGGGAGGCAATGGAGTTTTTCTGGTTTGACATGATTACCGCGAATGCACTTGCCAAATCATTTAATAGTTATGGTGTTGAAGAGTTGAGATGTTTTTTGCCTAAAGTGCCTCGACCTGCTCTCTATTACTACGATTCTGACGTTCACACCGTTTTTTGGAAGAAGATGCTGCCGGCCAAAACACGAGCATCTGAATTGCCCATGAAAAGTGATGACTATAAAGTTTTTTCAAACCCGAGCATTACGTTCAAATCGGGGATAGACGGTGATTTGCCTACTTCGTTATCGATTATAGAAAACAAAATAGTTTTAGCTGTTAATCCCTATGAAGTCCTTAGGTTTAGTCCAGCGATACAAGATTTTTCAGATAGATTCCCTAATAGTGTGGCAGTCGTGTTATCGTTTCCCCACCTCAATATGGCCAAAGAAATATCAAGGAATTATTTAATCCCTGTTATTTGCCCTATACCTTCGTTTTCGACGGCGGCTGAGCCGGGGGAGCAGTTTCTGCGAGGATACCGTATTTCAAGAGATTCTGGTGCGGGAAAGCCTTGGGAAAACTACTTGAGATATGTCGGATATCATTTTGAGTATTATTGTAGAGGTCGTTGGCCCGCGCTCAACGCAACCCTTGAAGCATGGTCAAAACTTTGGAAAGAGCATTGTCCAAGGGCTGTTATTGTAAGCATACTTAAGGATTCCGAATCTCAATTGCCTTCTGAAGCTGCCAAAAGGCGTGGCATCCCAACCTTCTCTATGCCGCACTCTGGTGGAGGGATTAGTCCAAATACTGTCAACTCTGATTGGTACCTGTGTAGTTTCCCGGAGCAGGCAGTTCCAATTAGAGAAAGGGGCATCCCTGATGAGCGTATAAAGTCATGTAGAAATATGCTTGCGGAAAATGAATACACTACTGTTTCAAGAACAAATACTATTGAAGCCACTGTATGTCGCCTACTTGCCATCACCGGTGTGGTTGGATTTCCGCGACGTATCTTTCCGGTGATTTCTTTCAAGGCTCAAATCAGGGCGATCAGGGCAATGGCTAATCCTCCATCGGATCTGGCAACACAAGTGACACTGAGAATAAAGCAACATCCGGGATTCCCGGGCAGGGGAATATTTGCAATAGCAGGCGAGGAACTGGAAAAACAGGTAGTGCCGAATGACTCAGAGCTGATGTCAATGTTATATGAAACGGACTTAGTCATTGTTGTCAATTGTGATACAACTGCAACAATCAATGCATACAGAGCAGGTAAGCCCGTCATTTTTTTCTGCACGGACCCACGATTGTCGAAAAAGGTGGCGGCATGGCTTCCAGGCGGCCTTATCGCAAATAATGGAGAGGAGCTCTGGAGCGCGGTCAGGAGTTTTGTTACCGATCAGGCGTTTGCTCAGGAACTACGTTCAAAATCCGCGGAATTTGCTCGCAAGAAGCTGGATAACAGTATGAATCCGAGCATTGGGGAGGTTGTTGATGACATTCTGACAACTTTGCCTTCTAGGGTCCCTGAAAACTTTTCCAAAAACCGACAGCCGATACAGACATGTAAAATTACTCAATTGCTTCCTGACTATGCCTCAATACCAGTCACTCTTTTTGATGAAATCTTTGATTATGGAGAAATACCCCTGGAGGAATTGGAGGTTATATGCAAGATTGTCAGAAATAGGCAACCAAGGACCGTGTTTGAACTTGGAACGTTCATGGGGAGAACGACGCTTTGCCTTTCAGCTAATAGCTCCGCCCGGATTTATACGCTGGACTTGCCCTCTAAGAGCAATGAAAACTATGTCCCACCTGAAATGAATGACCCTGAAATCGAAGTTTATCCAGAGAATCCGGGAGTCAAATTTTGCGATACAACGTATGCATCAAGAATTACTCAGCTCTATGGTGACAGCCAGTCATTCGCTTTTTGTCCTTATTTCGGAAAGATGGATGTCGTCATTGTCGATGCCTGCCATCATTATGACTTTGTGCTGCGGGATAGTATGAATGCATTCAAAATGATAAAGCCAGATGGTATTGTTATCTGGTATGGTTATGCTGATAATGTTCCTGGGGTTTTGAAAGCACTGGGCGTGGTAAGTCAAAAATTCCCTTTGATCCATATTTCAGGAACAAGTCTTGTAATTTACATGGGAAGACAAGATGTAATTGTCAGACCGGAGAACCACGGCAATGAGGGCAACTCTCAGATGTCGACGTCTCAGCTTGTCCTCAATAGGCTCACCGCCCCAACCAAAATGAAATCCTCGGGAGAAATGGAACAAGACGATGAAAAAACACCTCCCGAGCCGCTTCGTGTCCAGTATCCAGATACTTCTGACTCGACCGTAAATATTGGATTACTTGACAATGCCGATCAACAAGAAAAGACGCATGAATACGATCCTGTCAGGTTATCAGTGATTATTCCTACATTCAATCGCGCTGAATTTCTTTCACAGACCATCGTAAGTGTTTTGGGACAAACCATTTCTCCTTCTGAGTATGAAATCATTGTGGTTGATAATAATTCCACCGATAACACAAAGTCTGTTATCGAAAATCTGAACCGGAAACATGGGAACAGAATCCGTTATATTTTCGAGCCCGAAAGTGGTTTGGTCTACGGCAGACACACCGGCGCTCGGGAAGCCAAGGGCGAGATACTGGTTTTTACGGATGACGACATCATTGCGCCTGAAGGATGGATTGCGGCGATCAAAGAGTCGTTTTCCGACGTAGGGGTTTCTTTGGTGGGAGGAAAAAATATTCCGCGGTATGATGCGCCCCCGCCCGAGTGGATCGACGCATTCTGGTCAAAAAACGAATTGGGAGTGTGGAACATCTACATTTCACTGCTCGATCTGGGTGAAAAACAGATTGAAATTCCAGCCAATTTCGTTTTTGGTTGCAATTTTTCCATCCGTAAAGACGTCTTATACAAATGTGGCGGGTTTCACCCGGACGTTGTTCCACGAGAATTGATACGCTATCTGGGGGATGGAGAATATGGCTTGGCGCTGGCTTTCATGAAAAAAGGGTATAAAGCGGTCTATAATCCGGCGGCAAGCATCGAACATCTGGTTCCGAAAGGGAGGATGACCGTGGAGTATTTCTGCCGCCGTGCCTTTGGCGAGGGCGTTACAAATTCTTATACTGAAATCCGGGAAAAGGGTTCGGTTCTTGAGGAGACGGCCCATGATCCCGAAATCATCCATAAGGCCAACCAGTTCGCAGAGGCCATTATGTACGGAACCTTGAACACTGATAAAGCAACATCCACCCATGAAATACAGGAACTCGTCCGGTACAGCCGCCGGCAAGGTGTATTGTATCATCAAAACCAGGTGAGGAACGATCCGGACCTGCTTTCTTATGTACTCCAAAAAGATTATTACACCCCTGATACCCCGTTTGTTAGAAGCATTGAAAAAATAGAGAAAGCACAACCTGCGCCGAGAAAATTTCTTGATTTGGAGGAAAAAGGGCTGTCAACCAAAGAAATCATTTCTAAGCGAGCCGTAGCATTTGCAACGGGCGGGAAGCATTCTTTGGACGAATGTCTCTATCAAAAAGCCTTATCAGATTTCGACAATGCCATGTATCTCTATCCCGATATGAAAGGACTGCAATATCTGCGCGGGGTGTGTTTATTGTATACTGGAAGAGTCTCCGAGGCGGAGGTTGCCGTGAAATCGGAGTTGAAGGTTCAACCGGGATTCAAACCCGCGCTTTCGCTGCAGAAATCTTTGGGTGAAGCATAAGGCCTGGAAAAATTGCTGACAGTTCCCATCCAGATGACGTTTGCTGAAAGGGTGCTTTTATACACACTGGCAAAAGAGCTCCCTCTTTAAAGGGGTGATTACCGAAATCGGAAGCTGGCTCGGCGCCAGCGCCTGTTTTCTATCCGAAGCGACTCGGGGAAAATACGCCAGTGTTTTGTAAGCGCCTAATCAAGCACACTTCAGCGCGCGGGGGATTTCCAGTTGTCTGGGGTTGAGATTCCAGGGCAGCATAGCCTCATAGTCCTGTAGAGCTTCAGCCGTTGGCAACTTTTCAAAAATGAACCGAAGGTAAGCATACGGCTCCAGACCGTTCGCCCGGGCCGTCTCAATCAGACTGTAGAGAAGCGCACTGGCCTCAGCCCCTTCGGGAGTTCCTGCAAAAAGCCAGTTCTTTCGGCCCACCACGAAAGGCCGTATGGCATTTTCGGCCATGTTATTATCAATGGGCAACCGGCCATCCTCAAGATATCCAACTAGCCGATCCCACTGATTTAGCGTATAGGAAATTGCGATGCCAAGAAGTCCTTTTGCCGGCACCTGGACGGACCTTTTTAACAACCACTTTTTGAAGTCATCTAGAATCGGCCGGGAATCTTTTTGACGAAGTTGGTACACTTCATTTGGGGAAAGGCTTTTTTCACGGGCTTCTTTTTCTATCTTGTACAATTTCCGGATGTAGCTCAATGCCTTGCCCCCACTGCGGCTTTTGCTGTTCTTACCCTGGGCTTTGACCACGTCCATAAACTTACGTCGCGCATGCGCCCAACACCCGATATGGCGGATGTTTTCATCATAATCCAGAAAGTTATAGCCTGAGTAGCCGTCCGTCTGAACGTATCCATCAAAATCGCGCAGGAATTCCCTGGCAGCATCCCCGCCACGGGTAGGATGGTATTGATAAATCGAAACCGGTCTATCCGGGTCTCCCCGACGGAAAATCCACATGTATGATTTCGTAGTCGGATCCCGACCCGGTTCCAATAATACCTGGAGGGTGGTTTCATCGGCCTGTATCAAGAAACCGGACAAAACTTCATCCATCAGCAGGTTGAGAAGGGGTCGGGAGGATAATGCCACCTGCATGGCCCAGCCACACATGGAAGTTCTTGAAATTTCAACGCCCAGGCGCTGCAATTGCTTTTCCTGACGGTAAAAGGGTGTGTGGTCAACAAATTTAGCCGTCAGGATATGTGCCAGTAAGCCGGGGGTGGAGATAGACCGGGGAATAATCCGTGGAGGAACCGGAGCGATTTTGACCGTCGGGCCATCATCTTCCACGCCCTCACAATTTTTGCACGCATACTTGGGCCGGATATGCCGGATGACCTGCATCTTTGCGGGGATGATATCCAGCTGTTCGGAAACCTCTTCTCCGATCCGGGTCAACTGACAGCCACATGCACACATTTTATCCGCATCGTCAATGTCATGGACCACTTCAACTCTGGGAAGGTCTTCGGGAAGAGGCTTCCTGCCGCGTTTCTTCCGCTCGTGGGCAGGAACATGGACCTTTTCTTCGGCCTCGTCTTCTTCAGCCGGTTCGGGCATGTCGAATAGCGGCAATGTCTGGGGTCCGCCCTGGATCTTTTCACTTTTTCGGCCAAACAGTTGGGCTTTTAGGTGACGAATTTGTTCTATTAGGATGCTGATTTGTTTGTCATGTGTTTCATTCAAATCCGCAATTTGGCGCTGCTGTCCAATGATGATTTCTTTAAGATCACCTGGGGTGTCCGGCAGTGTGGCGGCGTTGATTTCCATGCCGGTAAGTATACCAAAATCCGCTTATTTTTCAAGTATTAAAAGTAGTTTTTATGCATTTTTTCAGAGTACGGATTCATAAAATAACTGCCTGTGAGCGGCACACTGATCCGCCCTTAATCCCTCCAGCAACCAAGACAGTTCACGGCCCTGCATCTCAATCACATCGGCTTCATTTTCCGGCCAATGGAAGCGTTCCTTTTCCAGTCTTTTATGCCACAGGCAGAAACCGTTGCGATCCCAGTACAGGATTTTGATAATGTCCCGTTTCCTATTGCAGAAGCAAAACAAATGGCCGGACAGTGGATTCAGTTCAAACTGATCGGCTACCAAGATAGAAAGGCCATTGATTGACTTGCGCATATCGGTGGCGCCGGTGGCAATATACACCTGGTCCGAAAGCCCCGGGAAGAACATCAACGGTTCTCCAGTACGGTGAGCAATTTCTCCAAAGTGGCGGCAGAAAAGTTGTCTTCGACAGCAATGGACATCTTTCCCCGCAGGAGAACTCTGAGCCCTGGCTTATCCTCTTGGATGTCATTTCGAATGATCGCCATGTTAACCGGAACAAATGTCTGGCGGCATTCTTTTCTGGAAAACTTTCTATGCCAATAACCCATGGCGTGGTAGGATAGGTTGTGTCGCCTGCAATATTCGGCACGGCTCAGGCCGCTTTTTTCAGCAGCATTCAAATGGGCCTGCCAGCGGCGCCGGTTTCTGACTTGGTCTTCTTTGCTGAGTGGTTTGGTCATGGGCAACCTCCGTTCGGGTTCAAGTTGCCCAGATTATGACACGGCGGGAAGCCGCCGGGTAGATGGGGTTTTATTGGCGCTTACAGTGTTTTCTGCATAGATACATGGCAGAATGACGCCATGCCTGATTTTAGGCAAGACACCTTCCCCGAGTTTCAAGCAAATACGGCTGATTATTCAGATATGATTACGCCATTGAGAGGTTTTTCGGCTGACGTAGCGGTTGACGTGACAGATCCCATTGATTTGCTCTTTATTGACGGAGATCATTCTTACGAGGGATGTTGTTCGGATATTAAAACCTGGCTTCCCAAGATTAAGGCCGGCGGGACAATCATTTTTCATGATTATGGGTGGGCTGAAGGGATACAGAGGGCTGTGGCTGAATATATACGACCTGTGGAATCAGCGCCGGGCAAGTGCGTAGACTCAATTTACTATACAACCATCAAATCCACGGCCAAGCCTGAAAGGTGAATTCAATGAGAAGCCTTCCTAATCAATCAGTTGAATGGCTTAATACATCAAGACAGGATCCGACCGGACTGCTCTTTCAATATGAAGGAGAAATATACAGGGCTGTTTATAAAAATGCTGTAAACAAAGTCATGCATTTATTCGAATCCGGAATTGTAAAGGGATTGATTGACAAAGGACTTCTGATAGATACTCAAATTGAGGATTTTACTGTTTCTGGCTTTGGCCTCGTTCTTCATCATAAAAAGATACCCTTTCTATCTGTGCCCGAGGATTGGTCCAGATCAATTCTTTTGGATGCAGCCAAAACGGTTATAAAGCTGAATATTGCATTGCAGAAATATGGCTTTGCCACAATTGATTATCATGCACACAATATCAAGTTGGGTGATGACAGCGCTCCGGTCTGGATCGATTTTGGCTCGATTGTTCCTGAAAAGAGCGGTTCGGTACAAGGAATGAATGTAGAATTCAGTACCTGGTTCATTCATTCTTTGATATTACTTTCAAAAAGCCCGAATCTCGGGAGGATTTGCCGATGGCTTTATAAAGCCGGCGGCATAAGGGCCGAAGAATTTCGTGAGTTGACCGGCATCAAGATAGAAGTATCTTTTAAAGACAGGCAAACTTGGCTTTTTTCGGTACTGGAATGGTTGGAAAACTTAAAGTTCCCACAGTACAAGGGTGAATGGAGCAACTATTACACTTCTGAAGATAAACTCCAGCAATGGGACCCATTTGACAAATCATTTGATCAACCAAATACGAGGCGAGGAATTATTGCTGAGCAGCTCGCAGAAGCCAGACCCGATAAAGTAATCGATATTGGCTGCAACACCGGACTATTCAGTGTTTTGGCAACCCGATTTTGTGCGAGCGTTTGTTCTATAGACAGTGATGAGTGGGCCTTGGATCAATTTTATCACGCCATGTTAAAAGGGAAACGTGGGTTGCCTATTTCCCTGGTCCTTCGTAACATCGGCCAAGCTCAGCATCAGCAGCGTTCTGAGAAAAAAGCTGATTTCGTATTAGCCCTCGCGGTCACGCATCACATGTGTTTTACCCAGAGGTTATCCTTCAATTATATAGCATGGACGCTTTCTTCCTATAGCACGAATATTCTGGTTACCGAGTTTATGCCGGATGGTTTGGGCATCGGCCGCCCGAGTCCTGACCCAATCCCTCGGGAATATACGCTGGAAAATTTTATTAAATCTCTTACCCCTTACTTTGATAAGATTGAGCATATCAAATACCCAAGCGGGCCGAGTAAGCGAATTTTTGTGATTTGTGAGGGAAGAACAAAATATGAGAAGCTGAGGACTGATTTGTTCTGAGCTTCTGGCTGCTTCTATGGAACAAATTTTGGGGTTTAGCTCACCACGTTTATTCAGAATTTCACCCTAAGAAACCTTCAATTTCGGCATTTTAAATCGACAATCGTTTTTTAGCATCTGAAGTCAAACTACTACCACCAGAGGTGGTGGTTTGTTGCGACCGGCTGCCCCTAAAAGGGGGCAACCGCCCGCCTTTAAAGGAAAAGATCGATTTGATTACAACCGGTAGAACCGTTTTTATTACCCCTATGTTACCACCACCATAGGTGGTGGTTTAGGCCGATTAATAAATAAATTTAAACCGACCAATTTTTTGACAAAGAAGCACTTCTGTGTTTTCATGTGCCCACCTAATTCTAAACAGCATCTACCTTTCCATAGTTGAGGTGTACTGATAATGAATCAAAACCATATCGAACAAATCTTTGACGAATACCGGATGATAGCCATTATCATTTACGCCGAGTACCATTCCGATGGGATTGATTTTTTTACTCCACCCAATCTTTCACAGCAGCTGGCAAGCATGAAACGGCCAAAAGGCTATAAGATACCGTCTCACATCCACAAACCTGTGCCCCGGGAAGTAAAATATACTCAGGAAACACTTTTTATTAAAAGTGGGTGTGTAGAAATCAAATTCTATGATGAAAACAAAGAATATCTTGAGAGCCGAACGCTGAAAACAGGCGACGTGATTCTTCTTGTTTCAGGCGGACATGATTTTACGATGCTGGAAGACACTGAAATGATTGAGGTAAAACAGGGACCATATGCCGGTGAAGAGGATAAGGAGATTTTTGGATGATTCCTGTCTGCGAGCCCTTAAAGTGTGCTCAAACATTTGTTTGTGACCCTGTTCCCGTTCCGGCAACCCTTGGTTCCATTTCAGACCGCGCTATTCTTAGCGATTGTGGGCTTAGGAAAGATGCCGTTTGTCGACTTGTTTTCGCAGGTAAGTCTTACGCATTAGTTGTCGGCAATCAGATAGTTGAAAGGAGCAGGCTATGAAATATCCGTACGGTATTTCTGATTTTAAAAAGATTATTACCAGAAATTTTTTTTATTGTGACAGAACAGATAAGATACCTCTGCTTGAAAAATCGGATTCTCTACTTTTTATTCGCCCCAGACGTTTCGGTAAGAGCCTTGTACTGTCCATGCTGGAAAATTATTATGATGTGGCAAAAAAGGCCGAATTTGAAGAGCTCTTTGGTGGATTGAAAATCGGGAGAAATCCCACTGAATCGCGTAATTCATATTTTATCTTGCGGCTTGATTTTTCCTGTGTTGACCCGACCGGAAGCGCTGAAGATGTGAAAAGGGCTTTGTTCGACCATATTAATGCAGGTATAGAGGGATTTTACGATTTTTATAGCTATAAAGGGTATGAACTGCCAAAGATAAAAATTAGTTACAGCAATGCATTATATTCAATCAATTCTCTTGTAAGCGCGGTTCGTATGACCCCCTATCCGGTTTATCTTCTGATAGATGAATATGATAATTTCGCAAATACGGTAATGATGGGGGTGCAGAGTGCCGAAAAGAGATATGAGGCTCTCGTGCATGATGAAGGCCCCTTGAGAACTTTTTTTAAATCCGTAAAAGCCTCAACTTCAAGTTCCGTGTTTGATCGAGTGTTTATAACAGGGGTTTCACCTGTGGTTATGAGCGATATTACAAGCGGATATAATATTGCAAAAAATATCTACTTTGAACCTGAATTTAATGATCTGTGCGGGTTTAAACAGAATGAAATTGAGGGTGTACTCAAGAAGATTGTTGATGAATGCGGTTTTGAAAAAGAAAAAATTCAGGAAGCCGTAAATTTGATGCAAACATATTATAATGGTTATATTTTTTCTCATGCGGCAGATGAACATCTTTATAATCCCACCCTTTGCTTATATTTTTTTGAACAGTTTGAAAAAACATGCGGGTATCCGAGAAAAATGCTTGATTCAAACCTTGCAGTTGATGAATCAAAACTGGAGTATATCGCTCAGATTCCCCGTGGAAGAGATCTTTTGATAAATTTGGTGCAAAAAGATAAAGATGTTGTCATGTCAGACATTGAAGATCGTTTTGGCATTAAAGATATGCTGACGGATAAGTCCAAAGACAATACATTTCTGATCTCTTTCCTCTACTATTTTGGAGTACTTACCATTGCGGGTGATACGGAAGACTTACAAGTAATTTTAAAGGTTCCAAATCTTGTTATGCAAAGCCTTTATGTGGAGCGGGTTCAAAAGATGCTTTTGCCTGAACCAGATGACAGGGATGATGGAAAGCTTGCCGCGGAAAAGGTTTATCAAAAAGGGGATATTGCACCGTTATGCAGGTTTATGGAAGAGAGATATTTTAAGGTGTTTCATAACCGGGATTATAGATGGGCAAATGAATTGACGGTTAAAACTGCTTTCCTGACGCTTCTTTACAATGATATTATCTATATCATGGATTCTGAAAAAGAGGTTGAGCGCCGGTATGCGGATCTGACCATGATCATAAGACCGGACAAGAGGTATGGTAAGGTATTTGATGTTTTGATTGAGTTCAAATTTGTAAAGCTGAAAGATGCTAAATTAAGCGCTGAACAGGCAAGGGATTTGTCTGAAGATGAACTGTGTTTGATACCCGAGATTGTAAAGCAGATGGAAGATGGCAAAAGCCAGGTGAAAGATTATGGGGAAAAACTTGAACAAAGACATGGGAACTTACGTCTGAAAAAATTTGTAGTGGTGGCATTAGGGTTTGAGAGGATATGTTTTAGTTCTGTAACAGATGGGGGTGATTGACTTTTTTACGGCGCCTAAAGTGATAGATGTCAAACAGGGGCCATATGCGGGCCAAGATGATAAGGAGATTTTTAGATGATTCCTGTCTGTGAGCCTTCAATATCAAAAAGAGAAGAAGAGCTGGTAATAGATTGTTTGCGTACCGGGTGGATATCTTCCGCAGGGAAATATATAGATCTTTTTGAAGAAAGCTGGGCTGCGTATTGCGGCATGGGGCATGGAATTGCAGTGAGCAGCGGCACAGCGGCTTTACAAATTTCGGTGAGGTTACTGGACTTGAAACCCGGAGATGAGGTGATTATGCCTTCCTTTACTATTATCTCATGCGCTCAGGCTGTCACTGAATGCGGAGGTGTCCCGGTGCTGGTTGACAGCGATCCTGTGAACTGGCAGATGGACGTGTCTCAGATCCGACAAAAGATATCGCCCAAAACGCGTGCCATCATGGTGGTCCATATCTACGGCCATCCTGCGGACATGAGTCCCATAATGGATCTTGCTGAAGAGTTCGGGTTGAAGGTTATTGAAGATGCGGCAGAGGCCCACGGGGCGGAATACAAGGGGCGGAAATGTGGTGGCATGGGAGATATTAGTGTTTTCAGCTTTTATGCCAATAAGTTGATTACAACCGGTGAGGGCGGAATGGTTTTGACCCGGAGTGATGAACTTGGAGAAAAGGCACGGGATTTGCGGAATCTCTGTTTTCAAAAGTCCCGTCGCTTTTACCATGAAGACTTGGGATACAATTTCAGGATGACCAATATTCAGGCGGCTTTGGGAGTAGCGCAATTTGAACGGATTGATCAGATCGTTGAACGTAAGCGCTCTATTGCCAAGGCATATTGGGACCGTTTGAAAGATGCAACCGGAATCGTGTTGCCGGTTGAAGAACCCTGGGGCAGAAGTGTATATTGGGTTTACGGCATAGTGTTGGAAACAGTGACTCGAATGAATAACGAGCAATTTTCACAACGCTTATTTGTGCAAGGTGTAGATACTCGACCGTTTTTCTTAGGGATGCACGAACAACCTGTTTTTCATAAGATGGGGTTGTTTGTGAATGAAAAATATCCCGTTGCAGAGCGTCTTGCCCGCCAGGGCTTGTATCTCCCGACAGGGTTGACGATAAAGGAGAATGAGATTGATCAGGTTTGCAATGCAGTTCGTAGAGGTCTGATGTGAGGATAAGGAAAAAATTGGTGGTTGACGAGGGTAAAACGGAAGTTTTTCAGGCGTATGCGAATGTGTATGATTCGCTATACTCCGACAAAGGCTATGAATCCGAGTGCGATTTTTTGGAAAACGTATTCCGACGTTTCGGTTTGGAAGATGCAGAGAGTATCTTAGATCTGGGTTGCGGCACCGGAGGGCATGCAATCCCACTGGCTCGAAGAGGATACAAAATATTCGGGGTTGACCGTTCAGCCCGGATGCTATCTATTGCACGTGAAAAAGCAAGAGAAGCCAAACTGACTGACAAAGTACAGTTTGAAGTAGCCAATGTTCAGAATTTCAGTTTGAATAAGACGTTTGACATTGTGATAAGTATGTTTGCTGTATTGAGTTATCAGATATTTAACGAGGAACTGTTTTCCACGATAAGTGCAGCTCGCAGGCATATTAAACCCGGCGGTTTGTTTATTGCCGACTTCTGGTATGGTCCTGCGGTTTTATGCCAACGACCCGAGGAAAGGGTAAAGAGCGTTCGGAACGGGAACGACCGTATCATTCGTATTGTTAAACCCGACATGGATACTCAAAGGAACGTCGTAACGGTCAATTACGACATTATTCGCCTGAGTGGTGAACGAGTGGTTGAAGAGATAGAGGAAAAGCATTCAATGCGTTTTATTTTTAAACCGGAAATTGAATTTTATTTAGCAAACGCGGGTTTCAGCCCGGTGCATTTCTGCCCTTTCGCAGATCTTGAAAACGAGGCAAGTGAAACGACTTGGAATGTTGTGGCAATTTCACGTGCAACTTAGGAAAATAAAATGAAAATTGGAATTTTTGTTTCCGTTTCACAAAATAGCGGAGGAATATACCAGTATACCGCTTCCATGCTAAAGGCTCTCCATGATTGGGATACGGACCATGAATTTGTTATTGTCAGGTTTCAGGATAACCTGCTGCCTTTAGACGATTTTTCAGGGTCTCGGTGGAGCATCCTCACATTAGATCCCCAAATGGCAAAGGGGAAGAATATTTCAGAGCATCTTTCCGGAGACGGTTTGGATCTGATATGCTCAAATATATATCCAGAAATGGAAAAGGTGTTCAAGGACCATCGGATCGAATTGGTCATATCTCCCAGACCGGTCAATTTTTTCTTTGAGTGGGGCGTACCGTATATCATGGCAATACATGATCTGCAACACCGTCTCCAACCTCATTTCCCCGAAGTATCAGCGGGGAACATTTGGAAATCAAGAGAATATCTTTTTCGCAACGGTATCAGATATGCCGAAAATATACTGGTCGATTCTGAAGTCGGAAAGGAAGATGTATTAAATCTCTATGGCGATTATATCTCCCCGGATCAAGTTCGTTCTCTGCCTTTCCTGCCCTTTTACAGGCCGGATGGAAAAGAAATAACGGAAGTCGGAAGGAGGCAGGTTCATGCAAAATATGGTTTACCGGATAATTTCCTGTTCTATCCTGCCCAATTCTGGCTTCACAAAAATCATTCGCGGTTGATTCATGCGGTACACATCTTACGGTCTGTTCATAAGATTGATGCTCCACTTGTCCTTGCTGGCTCAAATTCCGGTGGTCTTGAAGGTCGGGATGTTGTTTTCAATAACGCCATGCTGCTGGCAGAGCAATTGGGAGTAAAAGACCTGGTCCGTTATATCGGATATGTTCCGGATAACGATATGCCGTTCTTGTACTCGATGGCAAAGGCGCTTACCATGCCCACCTTTTTTGGGCCGACGAATATCCCTTTTTTAGAGGCGTGGGCATTTGGTTGTCCGGTGCTTGCTTCAAACATCCGTGGTATTCGTGATCAAGTGGAAACCGCGGGCATCCTGGTTGATCCGGAAAACGCGTATGAGATGGCCGAGGGTATTTTGAAGTTATGGACCGATAAGGATCTGGTGCGTGCTTTCGTAGCCGCTGGTTATGAGAAGATCAACTCTTATACATCAGATGATTTTGCCCAGCGACTTTACAAAATTATAGAAGATGTTCAGGTGCGAGTCCAAACCGGGAGGCCGGTAGATCATGGTAAAATAGCCAATGATGCTGATAAAACACCAGATCTGAATCAGCAGGGAGAAGGTCTTTTTGAAAAAGGCGATCTTGAAGGCGCATTGAGGTGCTTTTCAAATGCATTGGAAATGGAGCCAGAGAGTGCCATTGTTCATAACAATATTGGAGTTCTCTACTATACCCAGGGCGATAAAGAAAAAGCGTTACATCATTACGAAAAAGCGTCTCAAATTGAACCGAAAAACAGCAACTTCAGAAAAAACCTGGCCGACTTTTATTATGTTGAACTTGGCCGCACCAAAGAGGCGCTGGAGATATACTTGCAAATACTGACTGATGACCCAACAGACATCGAGACTCTCCTTGTTCTGGGCCATATCTGTGTGTCCTTGGGGAAAGTGGATGATGCCAGGGTTTTTTATAATAGAGCACTGGAGATTGAACCTTGGAATTTGGATGCGAGGGAAAGGCGTGACGAACTGGGGGAAAGACAGAAGACAGGGGATAGAGGACGGACAACAGAGGTCAAAACGCAGTGGGCAGGATTGCAGGGTATAAAAGAAATTGGGTCTCCCGAGGAATTGTATCAAACGGCACAGGGATTTATGGCAAGTGAGAGAGTAAAGGAGGCGATTGGAGCATTGAGAGTGTTTTTGGCGGTATATCCTGGTTATGCCCTGGCGCATAATGATCTGGGGGTTCTGTACTATAATGAGGGAAACAAAGAGAAAGCGCTCAAACACTATGAGCAGGCTTCACAATTTGAACCCAATAACTTAATTTTTCAGAAAAACCTCGCTGATTTTTATTATTTTGAGCTGGATCGGATAGAGGAAGCTTTAAGAATATACAATAAAATTTTGAATGAAAACCCTGAAGATTTGGAAACCTTGCTTGTAATGGGGCATATTTGCATTAAGCTCAGCAAAATTGATGACGCAATAGATTTCTGCAACAGAGTATTGGAAATTGATTCGGATAATGCAAATGCGATTGAAGTTCTTAGTCAGGTGCGGAAAACGCAACAGCTCGGTTCCAGACAGGATGAAAAGGATCGACATGATAGAAAACCATCTTGAAACATAAACCTTCAACCTTGAATCAGAGTGGTTGCAGATGTGGTTCCATCATTTTCCTTGTAATCAATAAAATAAATATATATATTTTCCTTTAATAGAGGAAAATACCCAATGAAGAAGATACTCAAACGAATCATCAAGGATTTTCACAATCGTCCGCTTCCTGACTTTAAGACCAGGCAGGCCGATATTCCGTTGAACCTGGGCAAGATAATTACCGTTGTAGGCCCCAGGAGAGCAGGAAAGACTTATTATCTCTTCCAGCTCATTACGGAATTAAAGAGGCAGGGCGTAGCGCGTAATCGAATTCTATATCTAAATTTTGAAGATGAGCGTCTGGAACTGGAAGGTCGTTATGATCTCATTATTGAGGCTTATCTTGAACTTTATCCTGAGTTGGATCTTTCGCTGTCGTATTTTTTCTTTGATGAAATACAGGAGTTGGATTTGTGGGAGAAGTTTGTTCGCCGCATGTTCGACACTGTGACCAAAAGGATTTTTTTGACCGGGTCCAATGCAAAACTTCTTTCCAGAGAGATAGCCACATCCCTGCGCGGCCGCAGTCTTTCTTTTGAAATTATGCCGCTTTCTTTCAAAGAGTTTTTGAGTTTCAAAGGAATTGACGCACAAGACATTTATTCCACAAAAAACATTTCACTTATTCAAAATGCCTTAGAAGAATACCTTTTATGGGGTGGCTACCCAGAAATAGTAGGGGTTGAAGAGCGCTTTAAACCGCAAGTCTTGCAGGAATACTTCAATGTAATGCTTTATCGGGATCTGCTTGAAAGGTACGCGATCAAAGATGTTTCGACATTAAAGTACTTAATGAAGCGTTTGATTGCCTCGTTTACCAAAGAATTTTCCGTAAACAAACTATACAACGATCTCAGATCGAGAGGCATTTCAATCAGTAAGGATCGTATCTACAGAATAGTTGACCAAATTTTTTCGATCTATATGCTGGCATACGTGGAAAAGCACGACCCCTCAGTGACCAGAAGAGAGATGAGCAACAGGAAAATTTACCTCTTTGACAACGGCTTTGCGGCAGTTACCCAATATTTCTTTTTTGAGGACCGTGGTAAACTTCTGGAAAACCTGGTGTTTGTCCATCTCAGGGCGCAAACAGATGAGATATACTTTTTAAAAAACGGGTGGGAGTGTGATTTTGTGGCGTTCACAAGGGTAAAACAACCATTGATTATTCAAGTAACCGAACATCTAAATATAGACAACCTGAACCGGGAAATCAAGGGCTTGGAGATGGCGAAAAAGCGATTCCCAAATTCTAAAGGCCTGCTGTTGACAGGGGAGGTTGAACAAGCCATTGACTTACCGGACTGGTGTGATGTCATGCCGATTTCTACCTGGCTTTTGAAGTAAGTAGTCAGGTCTATAGTTCAGGGTTCAGGTTGAAAAAACGGTGAGAATTTAAGGAGATGCCCCAAACCTGTTTTCTTGCCAGGCTTATTTTTTTGAAAAGGGAAAAAGGGTCTGCTAATGGAATTTTATGATAGTGAGCATAATATTCAGGTGTCGTCTCTGAAGTCCCCTGATGTTTTGTACGAAGAAATTAAAGAACTGGTCAGCAGCAGTAGCAGCTTAAAAGAGGCGATTGGGGCGCTGGAGATGTTTCTGGCAATGTGGCCGAATTATGCACTTGCTCACAATGACCTTGGTGTTTTGTATTACAAGGATGGCAACAAAGAGAAATCATTGCAGTGCTATGAAAAAGCAGCGGATCTTCAGCCGGGAAATATAACATTCCAAAAGAACCTGGCGGATTTTTATTATGTTGAACTGAACCAGGTGGAAGCGGCAATGGCACTCTACGTTAAAGTTTTGAGTATCAACCCTGAAGACATTGAAACCCTTCTTACCCTGGGGCATATATGCGTTGCCGTGGAACAATTTGATGACGCTAAGGGTTTTTATGACCGGGTTTTAAACATTGCACCCGGGCATGAAGGGGCGCGAAAAGCCATAGATAAGATTAGCAGAAGCGATAGGAATGAACGGAATTTTGTGTACAAGGGCGAGCCTTTTAGGCAACTGCCTATGGGAAAAACTGAGGAAATTCTGGATGTTGCAATTACGCCAATTCTGGGCTCAGTTCGTTCTGCCTGGCAGGATTTGAAAGCCTATGAAATCAAGGACGTTGGAGAAGGCCATCAAGCAATATTAGACATTTTTTCCATTATAATGAAGCGAAAACTCAATATAGATATATGCTCGGTTCCTGATCAGATTTGGGATCGTTTGCTTGTTATTGATGCCGACTGCTTACTTATTGACAGGAAAACCGATAGGCACTTTGCTGATTTTCCTCAGAACGAACGTGAAGCGGTACTCCCAAAAAGATTTTCAGGATGGGTGCCGTCACGTCTAAGGGATATACAGAGGCTGGCAAAGATTCCCCCTGAGAATCTGCCCGCGCCACTCTACGCTTCTTCCGGGATTTTTCGAAAACTTGGAGCCGATACAAATTCAAGCATTGTGTATATGATGGATGGCGCACGTCGATTAATGGCAGCAGCAACAATGGGCACGCGTTCAGTGAAAGTCAAGTTAATTCTGTTACCTGAGGAGTATGCAGCATTGATTAAGAAAGATGTCAAGTTGCAAATTCAGGAGAAAATAAAATCTCTACGCTGGTTCCAGGCATATCAGTGCATTGATGTAGTAGGGATCAGAGGACGGAGATCATTTGCCAGAATGAATTTGATTGATCATTCGAAATTCCGCAACAAAAGTATCTTGGACTTTGGTTGCAACCTTGGACAGATGTCTGTTTCCAGCGCTCAGGCTGGCGCATCGCGTGTGCTGGGTATAGATGGAATGGCAGATACCCTGGAAGTTACGAAAGCTATTCAGTCCTTAGTCGGTTTGCCAAATCTTGATTACGCGCTTATTGATTTCAATTCTCCAAACTTTGATACAGATATTGATGCGCTATTTCCAGGGCAAGCACATTATACTTTTTTTTTCTCCGTCTATCGTACAAAAGAATTAACACAAAGAGATCGGTTGTTTAATTACGTGCTTGATAAAGCAAAGATCGGCTGCTATTTCGAGGGCCATGCTGATCCAGTAATTGATACTAACGATTATTATGTAAAGCTTTTTAGTCGTTTTGGCGTGAAGGGCACCCTCTTGGGATTTGGTGAAAAAAACCTTCGTCCTGTTTATTACATAGATGTTTCAGGGAGAAAAGGTTCCGATGATAAATGGTTGAGCATTAATGGGGACTGTTCGAAACAAAAGGACGTAAAACCCAAGGATATGAATAGACCTAATTCCGATAAATACATAATTTCCGCAATTGTTTCCACGTATAACGCGGCACGTTTTATAAGAGGCTGTATTGAGAATCTGGAAGTACAAACAATTGCAAAAGAGATGGAAATTGTGATTGTAAACAGCGGTTCAGAAGAAGATGAGGAGACTATAGTAAGGGATCTCCGTAAAAAATATGACAACATTAAATATATTAAAACTAAAGATAGAGAAACTGTATACCAGGCATGGAACCGTGGCATAAAAGCATCATCAGGAAAATATGTAACCAATGCTAACACTGATGACCGACGGTATGTTGATTCCATTGAAAACCTGGTGAACGTCCTTGAAGAAAATCCAGAATTAGTTTTGGCTTACGGCGATTTTGATGTCACAGATACGGAAAACTGCACTCCCGAGAACGCCAATATTCTAGAGAAGATGGTCTATCCGGCCTACAAACGCGGAACACTTCTGTCAAGCTGTTATCCTGGGCCCATGCCTGTTTGGCGTAAGGGCATTCATGACGAGTTTGGGTATTTCAACGAGAGTTTCGTTTCCGCCGGCGATCGGGAGTTCTGGTGCCGCATTTCTCAAAAATATCCCATGCTGCATGTGAAAAAACATATGGGTGTCTATTACCGCAATCCGGAAGGTATCGCCAACAGCAACAAACGAAACGGGATCGTTCAACAGGAGGCAGAGCGTATCGCTGGGCGTTATGCAAAAAGCTTCCAAGTCCCTTGGGATAAGTTCCAGCGGATTGATTTCCACGTAGAAGAAAATTTCCCTGAAACAAAAAAAGCTTTGCAGCAGTTGGAGAGAAGTGGTGGAGGGTTCCACATACATGTGCAGATCAGCCGTTGTAAGCTCGAGGAATATCTCTGGCTGCAGCAGAAAAGGGACGAGGGGCTGATTCATGAATTGAGCCTGACTCAAGAGGGTCAGCAAAAATTCCCGAGCGTTGCCATCCTGATGTTTACCTATGACCGCCTGGAATATACTAGGGAGGCGATGCACAACTTGATGCGAAATACCCGCTATCCTTTTGACCTATATATCGTCGATAATCACAGCACCGACGGAACGCGGGAATGGCTCGAAGCCGTCCGTCTGGAATATCCTGATCGGATCAAGGATATCCGTTACAACTCAACCAATGAAGGCCTGCCCGGGCCAACGAACGATTTCTGGAACCGGGTCGATGTCGATTTGGTGGGGAAAGTTGATAATGATACGTTGGTTCCATCGGGATGGCTGGAACGCCTGGTTGAAGCTCATCAGAAAGTACCGAAACTTGCTGTTGTTGGAGGTTATCATTTCCGGCCTGAAGACTTTGACGAAGAAGCGGCACAGGATAATCTGTATGCTGAAAACGATATCCAGATACTGCAGGACACGCACATCGGCGGCTGTGCCTACCTGATGAAAAAATCGATTCAACAGCAATTTGGCCCAATGAATTATAATCCGGCACTCAAGATTCATGGATGGACGGAATATCAGATTCGAATGGTTACAGGCGGTTATATTGTAGGGTACCTTTATCCGCTGATACAATTGGAGTATATGGATGATCCGAGGTCAAAGAAATGTCTGATTAACGAAAAATACAGAGATTACGCGCGTGAAATTTGGAAAGAGCGCGGAATCAATTTTCAGTCCACTGAACAACTGGTGGGTTGGATTACTTCCGATGCTCAACGAGTGACCTCCGGAACCTATAAAAACCATTTTTTTCCACCTAATGAATCCACACAAACTACGCGACAAAATCAATTCATCTCCATTGTGATTCTCACCCACAACCAGATCGAATACACAAAAAAATGCATTGAAAGTATCTATAAATGTACAAAAGGCCCTTTTGAGCTGATTGTGGTTGATAACGGCTCAACCGATGGGACAGTGGCGTATTTGGAAACGGAAGTCGGCGGGTATAGAACGGAAGTTAGAATAATCAAGAATGAGGAGAATCTTGGGTTTGCCGCGGGGAATAACCAGGGGATGGCGGCAGCTAAGGGAGATTATATCCTCCTGATGAACAACGACATTGTTGTTACATCGGGCTGGCTTGAGCGGTTGGTTTCATGCGCCGAGAGAGGTCCCAGGATTGGTATTGTGGGGCCCATGTCCAATTATGTCTCCGGTCCGCAACTGGTCAAAAATGTAACTTATAATATTACAGAGCTCGACGGGTTGGATGATTTTGCCGATGGATTTTCAAAAAAATATGCCGGGAAGACAGAACGTATCTTGCGTGTGGTGGGTTTTTGCATGCTGATCAAAAGATCTGTCATCAACAAAATTGGCGGTATGGACGGGCGCTATGGTCTGGGTAACTTCGAGGACGACGACTTCAGCCTGCGTGCCACATTGGCCGGGTTTGAATCGTGGATAGCGGAAGACTGCTTTCTTCATCATTTCGGCAATCGGACATTTATGGGCGCAAAGATTGACTATCACGAAAGCCTGCATAAGAACTGGGAGATATTCAAGGAGAAGTGGGGTATGCCAAAAGATATTCCGTACGGGTCCTATGATGTCTCCGACATATTGAAGAAAGGGTTTATCCCGAAAGAACATTATTGCCCGCTTCCTGGTACACGTGTTTCGGCCGTTTCCGAAGTGGAATGCGTTCCCGAAAACGATGACCACATTATGCCTGAGTTAGTGTTCAAGAAAAAAAGCAAACCGGGCATGGTCAGTATCATTATACCTGTAGCCGGTCATCTCAAACACCTGAAGAAATGTATTGCGAACGTAAAGAAGAATACGCCCGAAGCCCATGAGATCATATTTGTCGAAAACGGCTGCAAGGCCGGTACGCTGAAATGGATAAAACAGAGGGTGAAAAGAAAATCAAACCACAGGCTGATCAAGACCGGAAAAGAAACCGGTCCCGGTAAATGTTTCAACAGGGGAATAGAGGCATCTTCCGGAGAATACATTATCCTTCTGCGCGGCCATGTTCTGGTTGCGGACGGATGGTTGGGAGGGATGCTCAAATGCATCAACAGCGCAAACGACATCGGTATCGTCGGCCCCATGACGAGTGCCAAGACAGCCGGTATCCAATGTATGGCCGATTCCGATCATTTGAAAATCGGCCAATTGGAAGAATACGCCCGAGCATTTCGTGAAAAATACCGATGCAGGCGCATCCCCTCCCATGAAATAATGAGTTTCTGCATGATTTTTCGTCGGAGCCTTGTTGAAGAGATTGGGGCATTCGACGAAGAACTGGAGTGGGGCGCCGCTAATGACTATTGTCTCCGTGCTGCATTGGAGGGATATAGGAACTCTATCGCCGGTGACGTGTTTGTATTATGCGGCGCTCTCCCTCCCAAAGGGAATAGAAGATTTTTTGACCATAAATGGCGAAATGTTGACGCGAAGAGTTACTACGGAGAAAGGCTGGGGGTTCACAACGCAATAACGGACGCTGAAAAGCTTTATCAAAGGGAAGAGGTTGACAAGGCCATCGCAACGCTTATCGATGGGATAACGTATCGTCCGGGGGAAGAGGCCATATATCACCGTTTGGCCGAGATGCTCATTGACCGCGAGCGATTCAAGGAAGCCCATGACGCCATCAATTCGATCCCCGAAGATAAAGAAGACAGCGTAAGAACCCTTGAACTGACGGGTTACGCCAAAGCGGGGCTGGAACAGTATGACGAGGCCGAACAATTTGCAGACCGCGTGCTTTCTTTGAACGGAGTATCTGCACCAGCCCTGAATCTGTTGGGAGTGCTGGCCCACGGCAGAGGTGATAAAAACGCCTCGGAAGATTTCTTTAAAAGGGCCGTTGCATCTGATCCCGGCTACGGGGCGGCATATACAAACCTGGGCGTCCTCGCCTGGGAGGATGGTTGCAAAGAAAGCGCATTGGAAACCCTGGAAAAGGGATTCATCCTTTCTCCAACTGTCGAAGACAACAGGACGGCCTATCTTTCCGCTGTTTCGGAAACAGCGGAATTCGAGAGGGCTGAGGGTGTATTTCGAGAGGCAAAAAAACTGTATCCACAGAACCGGCCAATAGCGCTCCTCCTTATCGACATCCTGATCCGGCAGGAAAAATACGACTCGGCGATGCAGGATATCCATAAAGCCATGATTACATTCGGCGTTGACGACGGCATCCTGTCCGCGGCACAATCGGTCCTCGATAGATTCGATGCGGAAGAAACAAAAGATATGGAGGAAAAACCCGGGCTGTCACTCTGTATGATCGTCAAGGATGAAGAAGATTGTCTGGCGAGATGCCTTTTGAGCGCCGTGCCCGTTGTTGATGAAATCGTCATTGTGGACACGGGATCAACAGACAGAACAACGGAAATCGCGAAAGCGTTTGGCGCAAAAGTGTATGATTTTGAATGGATTGATGATTTCTCGGAGGCAAGGAATCTTTCGCTGTCAAAAGCGACCGGTGAATGGATACTTGTTCTTGACGCGGATGAAACCATATCACCGTTGGATTATGACCGTCTCAACAAGATTGTGAAGAACAACGCTGTTTATCCCATGGCCTATTCGATTACGACGAGAAATTATGTCAAACCGACATATGCTGTGGGGTGGACGTGTAACGATGGAGAATACCCGGATGAGGAAGGCGGAACAGGTTGGTATCCGTCTGAGAAGGTGCGCCTGTTCACCAACGACAGCCGCATACGCTTTGAGAATCCGGTCCACGAGTTTGTGGAATCCTCGTTAAAGAGGAATGGTATTAAGATAAGAATATGCGATATCCCGGTCCATCACTACGGACAGCTTGACAGGGGGAATTATATCGCCAAAGGTGATAAATATTACCAGCTGGGTGTAAAAAAGCTGGCAGAAAAGGGCGAGAACCTTGAGTCTCTCACCGAACTCGCTGTTCAGTGCGGGGGTGAGTTCGGGAAATACGAAGAAGCATTGGATCTATGGAAAAGGGTATTGGAGATTGACCCTGGCAATATAAAAGCCCTTGTCAATATGGGAGTCGTCTGCCTGGAATTAGAGAGATATGAGGCGGCACACACATCACTAAAGATGGCCATTGCGCTTGACCCTGACCTGAAGGAAGCAATCGTGATTTACACCACATGCGAAATGCTGATCGGCGATGCCGGAAAAACCATCCCTACCCTTGAGGGCTTGTTGAAAAAGGTGCCCGGATACCCCATGGCGCTTGCCATACTTGCGGCGGCATATTGTGTCGAAGGCGAAAGAAAAAAGGGTTTGAAACATATCAAACGCCTCACAAAAATGGGGTTCGAATGCGCCCATTATCTTCATGACCTGTCCGAAAGGCTCGTCTCCACGGGAAAAACAGAGAGAGCTGTCTCTCTGCTTGAATCTGCTGTGGAGAGCGGAAACGGTACGAGGGAGATACGCTCTCTCTTGAGCGAGTTAGAGGGAGAGGGATAGATATTGGAGAGGGGACGGAGGGCGGAAGTCCCGGTGGGCATGGAGGTCAGAGGACAGGATGGATGATTAGGAGGGTGTAAATCAAGGCTGTTG
>JAERTK010000292.1 GCA_016844935.1 Desulfobacteraceae bacterium
CCGGTGGTGGGTGCACCATGACTGGAAAATCTATCGGTTCGGCGGACGGGAGATCGGTATCGGCCAGACGGAGCTGACGGAGATTGAAAAGTCCATGCCGCCGGTCGAGGCTTTGCGGGATGAACTTGAGATGTCGGTAAAAGAGTCCGGTCTTTTCATGGCCGTGCTGGTGATGACCGACATTCTGGAGGAACGAAGCCTCCTACTGGCAAATGATGCAAAGGGCCTGGACCTGGCGGGTTTTGCTTTCAATACATCGCCCGATGATTCAGGCCTCCTGGCGTTGCCGGGGGTCATGAGCCGCAAGAAGCAGGTGGTACCGCCCCTGGCAGCGGCGCTCAGGGAAGCGGGCGCCCTTCCATTGCCATAATCTGTAAATTACGGGAGCCGCTTTTTTATGTCGGAATCGGTTCGCATACTTCTGGTGGATGACGATGAGGACGACTTCCTGTTGACCCGGGAAATGATTCGCGAGGCCGACCGGCCTTTTGTCATGGAATGGGCCTCGTCCTACGGGGCCGGCGCCAGGGAGATCGAGGAGGGGCGGTACGACGTATACCTCATCGATTATCGCCTCGGGCAGGGGGAGACGGTCTGGATCTGGTGCGAAAAGCCGTCGCCCAGGAGTGTCAGGCGCCTTTGATCATGCTCACCGGCGCCGGGGACCGGCGGGTGGATATTGCGGCCCTGGCGGCCGGCGCCGCCGATTACCTCATAAAGGACCATCTGAGCCCGGATCTTGTCGAACGTTCCATCCGGTATGCCATACAGCGAAAGCGCATTGAACAACTCCTCCACGATGCCCGTGACCGCCTCGAGACCCAGGTGGAAACACGAACCCGGGAACTGACCCGGGCCAACAGGGACCTGAAGCAGGAGATAGATGTCCGGAAAATGGCGGAAAAGGAGCTGCTGGATCGGGAAAGTCTGCTTCGGGCCAGTGAGGAACGCTACCGGATTATCTCCCTGAAATCATCTGACGGGATCGCCATCGTGCAGGAGGGAAAAACAGTTTTTGTAAACCCGGCCATGGCCGGCATGATCAAGACCCCCGTGGCGGCGCTTGTTGGATCCCGGACCATGGACTGGTTCCAGGGGTCTTACCGGGAGGGGTTTGAGACCGGCCTTGAATTGATGGGCGGGGAAAGACCGCAGGCCTCTTTTGAAGGCCCCGTTCTTCCCAGCGAGGGACAGGTCGTCTGGACCGAATGGAAGTTCAGCTTCGTGGACTGGAAAGGTAAGAGGGCCTGGCTGTGCATGGTACGGGACATTACCCGAACCAAGGCACGCGAGACCGCGGTGGAGACCGAGGCCGAGCAGCTGCGGAAATCCTACAACCAGCTCAGGGCGAAGCTCAAAGGACAATACCGGTTCGGGGATATCGTGGGGAAAAGCCCGGCCATGCAGGCAATCTGCGACTTCATTCTGAACGCATCCCAAAGCGAGGCCCATGTGGCCATTGAAGGCGAATCCGGGACCGGCAAAGAGCTGGTGGCCCGGGCCCGAGAATTGATGGTCGAGATGACGACCTAGAACCCAGACCCATGTCCAACAGGGGTAAAGAATGAAAATATTTTCCAGGAAAGAAAACGAACGGGAAGATGAAGTATCGTCTCCAAAGAAGTCAAAAAGAAATAGGATGTATCTGGCCGGCTTCTCCGCCGTAGCCGTCGTGGCCATTCTACTGGGGATAAGCCTCCTGTCCATGGATGTTTTCCGCGGCGTTCGGGGGTTTGTTCAGGGAGAGGGGCTCTATGCCAAACACCAGAAGGAAGCCACATTATTTCTCATCGACTACGAATTAACCGGCAGTGCGGCCGATTTAAAGGAATACAAACGGCATTTAGATGTCCTTTCGGGTGTTCGGGAGGCGCGCCTGATGCTCGATCAGCCTGATCCGGACTTCCGTATGGTCTCCCGTAACTTCCAAAAGCTCGGGGTTCACTCCAAAGATGTGGATGCCATGATTCGATTATACCGCAGATTTCGTGGCATTGAGGAAATCGAAGCCGCGCTCTCCATCTGGGAGATGGCGGATGCTAAAGTCCAGGAACTGGCTCTGCTCGGACTCCAGGTCGATGCAGCGGTGAAAGCGGGAGCTTCACAGGAGAAACTGGAGGCCATCCGCGCCAATATCCGGCTGGTACATAATGAGCTCAATGAACTGGAAAGCGCTTTTTCAACCACCCTGGGGGTCGCAGCGCGGTGGGCACAGAGCACGTTAATGACCGTAGCGCTGCTTTTTTCTTTGATTGCCGTGGGTGTGGTTCTTTTTCTAAGCTTTTTGGGCGCACGCATGATCAAACAGGTTAAGGCCCATGGAAAAGAGCTGGCGCATGAACACTGGTTAAAATCCGGGCAGTCGGGCCTGGCTGAACTCACCTCCGGAATGATAGATGAGCAGGAGTTGTGTAACCATATTATCCGGTATCTCACGCCGCTTCTGGGTGCGCAGGTCGGCGGATTTTACAGGGCTGGAGAAGACGGTGTTTACCGGCTGCGGGCCAGTCACGCTTACGTAAGCCGCAAAACCACAGCGCACGAGTTTTCTTCGGGACAGGGTCTTGTGGGGCAGGCAGTGCTTGAAAAGCAACCCATTCTGATCACGGGGGTACCCGAGGACTACATCTCCATACGTTCCGGACTCGGTGAAACCCCTCCACGAAGCATCCTGGTTTTTCCGCTAATCTACGAAGGTACGGTGCGGGGCGTTCTTGAATTCGCATCCATTACACCGTTGGAAAAGAGATCTTTTGAGTTGTTGGAACTGGTAAACGAAGCCATCGCCATTGTTCTCGCCTCTTCCGAGGCAAGGCAAGAAAACCTGGTGTTGCTGGAGAATGCCACAAAAAGCGAACTGAGACTCCAAGAGCTAAACGAAGAGCTTCAGGTGCAGCAGGAGGAACTGCGCGAGAGCAACGAAGAGTTGGAGGCCCAGGCGAAAAATCTTGAGGAGTCACAGCGTCGACTGGAGGAGACCAACGCGGAGCTTGAGGAACGGGGGGAAGCGCTGGCGCAGGAACGCAGCCGGGTTGCAAAACAGAATCAAGAACTGGACAAAGCGCATAAAGAGGTGGAAAAGCGCGCCCGTGCCCTTGAGCAGGGCAGCAAATATAAATCGGAATTCTTGGCCAACATGTCGCACGAACTACGAACGCCGCTAAACAGCATTAACGTGCTTTCAGATCTCCTTTCAGAAAACAAGACCGGCTCGCTTTCGGAAAAACAGGTGCAGTTTGCCCGAACCATTCACGACTCCGGAGTGCAATTGGTGAACCTGATTAATGATATTCTCGATCTGTCGAAAATCGAGGCCGGAAAATTCGATACGGTCGTGGAAAAAATGGATCTGCGGGATCTGCTTCAGAATATTGAACGACAATTTAAACCCCTTGCTGACGAAAAAGGAATTGAACTGGCGGTTCATGTGGAACAAGAGGTGCCGGCGGTCATGCGGACGGACCATCACCGGCTCGGCCAGGTCATTCGGAACCTGATGTCAAATGCTGTGAAGTTCACCGAAAAGGGAAGTGTCACGGTTACGGCCGCTCGCCCCACCGCCGAGCAGGTTCAAGGAGCGGAGATCGAACTTTCACCCGACAAACTTATCGCCATCACGGTGGCCGACACAGGGATCGGTATTCCGGATCACATGCATCAACAGATATTCGAAGCGTTCCAGCAGGCCGACGGCTCAACGGACCGCAAGTATGGCGGTACCGGTCTCGGCCTGGCCATTAGTCGCCGGATCGTCCGGTTACTCGGAGGGGAGATACTTCTCGAGAGTACACCTGACAAAGGGTGTCTGTTCACCGTTGTGATGCCTGAAGAATCACCCTCTCAAATCAGTGAAACCCCTTATGTTTCTTTTGATTCGGAAGGGCAATCGGCAGAAGAGGATCCAACTCCGGTGGAATTTCCATCGGAAGATTTCGAGCCGGCCCACTCACCGGGTGGACCCCTTCCGGATGACGACCGGGACCAGATCTCTCAAGGGGAGCGTTCGCTTTTGATCATCGAAGACGATGAAACTTTCGCGAAAACGCTGATGGAGCTTGGGCATGAGCGTGACTTCAAATGCCTCATCGCGCTGGATGGTGAATCGGGGCTGGCGCTGGCGGAAAAATATCTTCCCAGCGGGATCCTCCTGGATTTGTTGCTGCCAGGCATGGATGGTCTCGCAGTCATGGCGCGGCTCAAGGAGGAATTGCGAACAAGGCACATTCCGGTCCACGTGATCACCTGCCGGGAACAGAAACTGGAGACCCTCAAGGCGGGAGCCATCGGGTTCTTCCAAAAGCCGGTCAGCCAGGGTCAACTCGATACCGTGTTCAGCAGGATCGAAGGTCTGGCGGATCGACCTGTGAAAAGACTTCTCGTCGCGGAGGGAAATGACACGGTGCGAAAGGAGTTCGTTGAGTTGCTTAGCGGCGAGGACGTGGAAGTGACCGAGGCTGCCAGTGGAAATGCCTTCCTGAAAACAGTGCGGGACGCACGTTTCGACTGCGTCGTCATTGGGGAGTCGCTTCCGGACACAACCGGAGTGACCCTGCTGGAGAAACTGAGGCACGGTAATGACAACACGGATACGCCGGTTGTCATTTTTTCCCCGTCAACCATATCCAATGAAGACCATCAAACGTTGAAGCGATATGCGGACAGGGTGATTCAGAACAACGATACGGCCCTGGACCATCTCCTTGACGAGACGGCTTTGTTTTTGCATCGAATCGAATCGGATCTTCCTGAGAAACAACGAAGAGTCCTGAAAATGCTCCATGACAAGGAAACCATTCTGCGGGGGAGAAAGGTTCTTCTTGTGGATGACGATATGCGAAACATTTTCGCCCTGACGAATTTGCTTGAAGACAGGGATGTGGAAATGGTGGCGGCGAGGAATGGCGTCGAGGCTGTCGCCCGGGTTAAAGAGCATCCGAAACTGGACCTGGTTTTAATGGATATCATGATGCCTGAAATGGACGGTTATGAGGCCATGCGCCGAATTCGAAAAATGGAAACAGGGCGTGACCTTCCCATCATTGCAATGACCGCCAAAGCCATGAGAGGTGACCGCGCCAAGTGCATCGAGGCGGGCGCCAGCGACTACCTGGCCAAGCCTGTGGATACATCGAAACTCCTTTCCATGATGCGCGTCTGGCTTTACCGGTAGGGGACAAATCATGTCTACACCGTGGGAGGAAGCCGAAAACGAATCTTTGGAACTTAGATTGCTTCAAGAGGCGATCTTATTAAAATACGGGTATGACTTCCGGGACTATTCCCAGGCTTCTTTGAAACGGCGGGTTCACCTTCGCATGGCTGCGTCCAGTCTTTCCACCGTGTCGGAGGCAATCCATCGCGTTTTACACGATCCGGACTTTTTCGACCTGTTACTCAGCGATCTTTCCATCAACGTAACCGAAATGTTTCGAGATCCAGAATTTTTTCGGGCCATACGAGACCAGGTGCTTCCGCAGCTGGCGGGTCAACCTTTTTTGAAGATCTGGCACGCAGGGTGCGCCACCGGCGAGGAGGTGTACACCATGGCCGTTTTACTTTACGAACTCGGAATCCTGGATCGGGCAAAAATATTCGCCACCGATATCAACCGCATCGTAATCGCCCGCGCCAGTGAAGGGGTGTTTCCCATTGAGCGCATGCGTTCCTACACCACTAACTACCAGCGGGCAGGTGGGAAAAAGAGCTTTGCCGACTACTACACGGCGCACTACGATTCGGCGGTGATAAAATCTTTCCTGAAAAAGAATATCATTTTTGCAGACCACAACCTGGTAAGCGATGCAGGATTTGGGGAGATGGATATCATCGTCTGCCGCAATGTTCTCATTTACTTCAACCGGGATCTACAGGATCGGGTCGTTAAACTGTTTTCGGACAATTTAAGTGCGGGTGGTTTTCTGTGTATTGGAACCCGGGAGAGCATTCGTTTCACCAAAGCGTCTGCCGATTTTGAGACGTTTAACCGGGTACAGCGAATCTATAAGTACAAGCGGTACACAACAGGGGAAAAAGAGTGAACACACAGGCGGTGGTAATCGGGGGTTCTGCCGGCGGATTGAGTGCCCTGTCTGGGATACTGTCACATATCCCACAGTTCTTCCCTTATCCGATAATCGTTGTGCTTCACCTGGATCCCAGAGGCGGATCTCAGCTGCCTCAATTGCTTGGGGCTCATTGTCGGTTGACGGTCAAAGAGGCTGAGGATACCGAGGAGATTCGCCCCGGTTGGGTATATATTGCCCCGTCCGACTACCATTTGCTTGTGGAGCGGGATCATACGTTGTCTTTATCGGTGGATGAACCTGTCAACTATTCCCGTCCTTCCATCGATGTTCTGTTCCAATCCGCAGCGGAAGCATACGGTCCCTTTCTTCTGGGAATCGTCCTCACAGGAGCGAGCCAGGATGGCAGTCAGGGACTTTTAAGCATCAAGGAATTTGGTGGAATTGCCATTGTTCAGGATCCATCCGATGCGCAGGCGCCACTGATGCCGTCGGCTGCGATCCAGGTTGCTGAAATCGATTACATTCTTAAACTGGCCCATATAGGCCCCTTTCTGGCAGGATTGGAAAGTTTGGAAAAAGGTGGTGTTGCTTGATGAGAGAAAATAATGAGCACGCCTCAGGAGAGGCCAAAGAGTTTCAGGAGCAGAAACTCGAGCCCGCAAAAGTTTTGCTGGTTGACGATCGCAAAGAAAATCTGTTGTCCCTGGAGGCCATACTGGAGGATCTCGACATCACAATCATGACGGCGACCTCGGGAAATCAAGCCTTGGGCTTGGTTTTCGAGCATGACTTCGCCCTTGTTCTGATGGATGTTCAGATGCCGGAGATGGACGGCTTTGAGACCGTGGATCTGATGCGAGGGAATCGACGGACCAAACACGTGCCTGTGGTGTTTGTAACCGCCATCAGCAAGGGGGGCGAGTACGTGTCTCGCGGATATGAGGTTGGTGCCGTTGACTATCTTTACAAACCGCTCGATGCTCCCATCCTTCGCAGCAAGGTAAAGGTCTTCGTAGAATTATTTCAGATGCGAAAGTTGCTGGAAATCAAGAATCGAAAGTTGGATAAGATGAGCCATCAGCTCCGGGAAGCCGCCCTGACCGACCCTCTCACAGGGCTTCGCAATCGGCGGTACCTGAGGGAAGTGATGGCCGAGAACATTGCGATGGTTCATCGGGTCCGCGAAGATCGGAGACGGGGCAGAGGAACCGTTGATGCCAACGTCAGCATGGGTTTTTTGATGATCGATGTGGATCATTTCAAGCGGGTTAACGATGAGCATGGACATGATGCCGGTGATGCGGTGCTCGTTCAGGTTTCTGACCGTATCGGGTCAGCACTGCGAGACTGCGACTCAGTGGTTCGCTGGGGAGGTGAGGAGTTTCTTGGCTATTTAAGAAGAACTGACGGAGATCACCTGTTAGAGATCGCTGAGCGCGTGCGATGGTCCATTTACAGGAGTTCCTTTGATGTCCCTGACGGCGCGTCTCTGAAAATCACATGTTCAGTGGGATTTTGTCATTATCCTGTGGAAAAACACGAAGATTACTCCTGGGAGGATATGGTGGCTGTTGCTGATGCAGCACTTCTCATGGCCAAAAAGAGGGGTCGTAATAATTGCATTGGCGTTGAGATAAGGGAGAAAGCAACCGCGGAGAGCGCGAAGCAAATGGTGATCCATAACATCGAACTGGCAGCCAGCTCAGGCCTTGTCAACCTCATTTCATGAAAAATAAAAGTGTTCGCGAAACTTTTGGGAAAAACAGTAATGTGCGTTTTGGCAATCTGAGGAAAAGGGGACAGTTCTGGTGGACAAGGTCATGTCCATTGATGACTTTCTGGCCTCGAACTGCTGCAGTATTCCATTGACTCAGACATCCGGGGGCCCATCATCCTCCTCACCGCCCAGGGGGACCGCGATGTGGACATGGCGGCATGGCGGCCATGGAAATGGGGGCTTCCGATTACCTGGACAAGCGTACGCTAAATATTGAAAGAGGTCCTTTTGGGTTGACTATTTTAGGCAAAACAATTAAAATAGCCAAAACGATTGAAGGAGGCTAGCATGGAAGCGACGGCCACAGAAGTAAAAAACAAGTTTGGAAAATTCTCTGATATTGCCAGGACCGAACCTGTTATTGTTGAGAAAACGGGTCGTAAGACCATTGTTTTGATAGCCTTTGAGGAATATGAGCGGCTGACCCAACTTGAAGACGCCTATTGGGCTGAAAAGGCGGCAAGCGCTGAGCTGGAAGGGTATGTTGGCTCGGAGAAATCAATAGCTTTCATGAGAGAAAAGCATGCTTAGGCTTGATTTAACCAAGAATGCCATGGCTTTTCTCGACAAACTACCACCCAAACAGTTCAAGCAGGTTTCAAAAAAGATTTTTTCATTAATGGTAAATCCCAAACCTCACGATTCAAAAAAGTTGAAAGGGCACCCCTACCACGGAACCGACATCGGAGAATATCGAATCATCTACCGCGTAGAAGAAGATGTTCTCAAAGTTGCGCTTGCGGGCAAACGGAATGATTCCGCCGTCTATAAGAAATTGGCAAGGTTATAGACACAAATCATAAGGGGTCAATATCGGTGGCACTTTCTGAAGAAATCCAAAAAAGCGATGTAAATTCCATAACGCGATTGACATGTCACGACAATGTCGTTACTTTGTAAATATGGTTAAGATGGCGTTTGAATGGAATTTGTCAAAAGCCAAGGTTAACATGGAGAAGCACGGGGTCTCATTTGACGAGGCTGCGACCGTTTTCTATGATGACCGAGCTGTAGAGTTTTATGACGACAGCCACTCAGATTGGGAAGACCGCATGCTACTGCTTGGTCTCAGCTGCAAACTCCGGGTCTTACTCATTTGTCATTGCTATAGAGAAAGTGACTCAGTAATCCGGGTTATCTCAGCTCGTAAAGCAACCAAAAACGAGTCAAAGCTATATCACAGGTGATATTATGAAAAAAGAATACGATCTGAACCAACTCAAATCTCGCCCGAATCCCTATGCTAAACGTCTCAAGAAACAAGTCACATTGCGGATTCGACCCGATGTCATAGTGTATTTCAAGGATATGGCTGAAAAAAAGGGTATCCCGTATCAAAGCCTGATCAATCTATATTTGCAGGATTGCATGGCCTCCCAACGTGAACTTTCCATGAAGTGGGCAACAGCAAAATAAGACGCCCACATTTTTCTTGAAAATCGGCACTTGACATGAAGATTTTCAAGGTTTAATATGCTCCCATGATTCCCAGACCAGACCCCATCCGCCAAATTGAAGCTTCTTTCGGCGTACACCCGGTTACGGCGCTGCTTGGACCGCGGCAATGCGGCAAGACCACCCTGGCTCGGTTCATGGCTGAACAGGAGCCGTCCACATTTTTTGACCTGGAAAACCCCGTTGATATCCAGCGACTTTCTGCGCCCATGCAGGCGCTAAAGGACCTTACCGGCCTGGTGATCATAGATGAGGTTCAGAGAAAGCCAGGATTATTTGAGCTGTTCCGGGTGCTTGTGGATCGATCTGAGCATAATGCCCGATTCCTGTTGTTGGGATCCGCATCACCGCATTTGATCAAGGGTGTTTCGGAATCGCTGGCTGGAAGAATCGGATTCGTTGATTTGGGAGGGTTTCAGCTCTGGGAAATCGGGGAGCAGCACCGCAATCAATTATGGATAAGAGGGGGCTTTCCCAGATCTTATCTGGCCGATTCCGATGCGGACAGTCTTCGGTGGCGTGAAAACTTCATCCGCACATTTCTTGAAAGAGACATCCCTCAATTGGGTATCGCTATTCCGGCTGGAACCCTTCGGCGATTCTGGACCATGGTCGCCCATTATCACGGGCAGGTGTGGAACGCGGCGGAATTTGCACGATCTCTCGGTACTGCTGAAAATACCGCGCGGAAATACCTCCATATCCTTGCGGGTGCCTACATGGTACGTGTGTTGCCGCCATGGTTTGAAAACCTGAAAAAGCGTCAGGTGAAAGCCCCTAAAATATACATTCGAGATAGCGGTCTCTTTCACAGCCTGCTTCAAATCTCAAGCCTGACCGACCTGCAGGGGAATCCTAAAACCGGCGCGTCATGGGAGGGTTTTGCCTTGGAGCATGTTGTCCATGCCCTCCACGTGAGAGATGTCTATTTCTGGGCAACACACGCAGGGGCGGAACTGGATCTGATGGTGCCGATCCGGGGAAAACGGTACGGTTTTGAATTCAAATACACCGATGCGCCCGGGCGCAAACGGTCGATGCATATCGCCATTGAAGATCTCGGACTGGAACATCTGTGGGTCGTCTATCCCGGGGATCAAAAATACACCCTTGACGACAGGATTACCGCCATACCGCTGGAGGAGGCTTTTCAACTTGCAAAAACCGTGTGAGTAAGGGTTGATCCTCTTCTACAGAGAATGGCCTTCCAATCGAGTTGTACTGTTTCACCACCGATACTTCGATATTCAGTTCCCTGCTTCCTACGATTTAATCCCCCTTGACAATCATATTCCACTGAACTATTGTGAAATTTCAAGACAATCCACGATAGAGTTGTGAGATGAATATTCCAAGGCAACTGCAACTGCCCCCCTTGGTGGCCATGAAATCTTTTTTTCTTTTCGGGCCCCGTGCCACGGGGAAAACAACCCTGATCCGTCGCCAACTTGCGAAAAGTGCATCCATCATCGATCTTCTGGATTCCCGTTACTTTTTGAGGTTATCCGCCGCCCCCAACGAACTCGAATCCCTCATTGATGCGGCCCCCACTGACATCATTGTCATTGATGAAATCCAACGTATTCCAGAGCTTCTCAATGAAATCCATCGTCTCATTGAAAGTCGACGGATCACTTTTCTACTGACGGGTTCCAGCGCGCGAAAACTGCGCCGGGGCAAGGCCAACCTGCTGGCCGGCCGTGTATGGGAGGCCAGGATGTTCCCTTTCATTCATCGGGAGCTGTCGGACTTTGACTTGGATCGCTATCTGCGGTACGGCGGCCTGCCTGCCGTGTATTTGAGCAAGCACCCGGAAGAAGAACTGGAGGCCTACGTGAACACCTATCTCAAGGAAGAAATTCTGGCGGAAAGTCTCATCCGGCGGCTTCCGCCATTTTCACGGTTTCTGAGGTCCATTGCCTTAAGTAATGGCGAAATCATAAACTTCACCAAAATGGGCAATGATTGTCAGGTGTCGCCTTCCACGGTGACGGAATATGTGGGGCTCCTGGAGGATACTCTGATCGGCTTTATCCTGCCCGCATGGACCCGATCCAGAAAACGAAAAGCCATCAAGGCCGGAAAATTCTATTTTTTTGATCCCGGTGTGACCCATATGCTGGCTGGGACGGAAACTCTCGACCGCAATTCAAATCTTTACGGAAAGAGTTTTGAACAGTTTATCGGCATGGAGCTGCGAGCATACCTGAGTTACCGACGAAAAAAACTTGCCTTGTCCTATTGGCGATCAACCAACGGTCATAAGGTGGACTTCCTGTTGGGGGAAAAGACCGCTATCGAGGTCAAAGCCTCCGGAAGAATCAGTAAGAACGACTTCAAAGGGCTGAAATACTTAAAAGAGGAAGGCATATTCCAACATCTTGTTCTGGTCAGTCAGGACCCCATCAGTACCCGTAAGGACGGTATCCTCACCTTGCCATGGCAGAAATTCCTGGCAGACTTGTGGGAAGACAGATTTGTTTAAGGGACGTGGGGATTTTCTGGCCGGAACGACCCTTTACCAGAAACTCCCCTTGGACTGTTTACATCTCCACCGTAAACTTGTCGGTCTCCTCATTCCATTGGCCCACCAGGGAATAGATCAGGAAAAGGACGATCAGTCCGATCACCGCCCACTTGTACCCCATGAGATCCGGTATGAAGGCCCGGAAGCCAATCAATTGTTTGAAACCGGCCGAGGAATTGATCAAGGCTTTGAACAGGGAGTTGGTGGCAGCAAAAAAGATGACCACCACCATGAGCTTGATGTGCCCTTCGCCGGCACGCCACACACTCCCGGATCCGCACCCCCCCGAAACCAGCATACCGAAACCGAAAATGGTCCCCCCCACCAGGCTCCCGAACCAGAAGGTGGGGGTCACATAGGCGTTATCCGGCCTGAGCCCCGTCCATTTGAGCGCCGCGAACCCCAGAACCCCGATGATAATGCTGAAGGAAACAGCTTTCACCATATCCCCCTCACCGGTCATGAAGGGATCCCTGAAACACCGGACAAAACAGAAACGGGTTCGTTGAATGATGATGCCGAAACCGATGCCGCAAAGCAGTAGGCCGCCCACCCGGGTATACGCTTCCTTGGCATAGAACCATACCGCCACCAGGGCGCCCAGGAACACAATGGCGCCGATGTAGGGCTCCAGAAACAGAAGATTGATCTTTTTGCCGCCCCCGGCTTTGGGGGGCGATGAAGGCAGATTCATCATTTCCCAGTACAGGTAACGAAGTCCAAGATAGGCTCCCGCTATCAACCCCACCATCATGGCCAACCCCGCGAAAGACAGCGCGCTGCTGGCAATATAGAAACCGCCCACATTGCACCCGCCCGCCATGGCGGAGCCGACGCCCATGAAGCATCCGCCGACCACCCCTTTGATCAGTTCCCGGCCGGGGGCCATTCGGATGGCGAACTGCTTGCTCAAAAGCGCTGCCCCGAAAGCGCCCCAGAGGAGACCCAGGGTCAGGATGGAGTTTGTGGAGAGAATAGGAGAAAGGGGCGCCTGGTCATAAAGCCCCACCTGGTGGAAAAACCAGTCCGCCCAGTTTCTAAGGCCCCCCACCACGCCCCATGGCCGGGCCCAGGCAAAGGTGAGGACGCTCAGGATGCCGATGAGAACGCCACCCAGCCATATGGGCCAGTTCTCGTAGAACACCACGGCGTAAGATCGCTTCAGGACATCCCCCATTGCACTTGTTTGCGTTTCTTCACTCATGATATCCTCCAAAGATCGTTAACAGCCTTCGTCTTCTTCAACCGGAATGCTTTTCTTTTTTACAGGCTTAGGTGGCGGTGGCGGTGAGGCAGCACCGGATGATGGTTGGACCTGACCCCTTTCAGAAACGTCCGGGGCAAGCAGGTCGGAATCTTTGTTCGCTTTTTCCGCCAGTGCTGAAACCACCGAGAGATCATAATAATGCCAGGCCACATGGGATGTGGAATCCGCTTGAACTGCCTGCCGGAAATAGGACTTTGCATCCAGAAATTTCCCCCGGTCATAGGCTTGTTTGCCGAACCGGATCATCTCCCCGCAACGGGCTTTGTCAGGCACAATGGCCTTGGGGTTTTCTGCACTGGCAATTCGGGGCAGAAAGGCCACCGAAACCAAAAGGAAAAGCACAAGAATGAAACCTGGAATTTTATTTTTCACAGGGCTATACCTCCAAAGAAGTCCGTCTATGATCCTGCTGATGCGGAAAATCACTGTTCAGCACGAAATTTCGGGACTTATGATGAAAAAAATCCCCCGCCCTGTCAAGGCGGGGGGGGAATTTTGTACCACAATTTTTACTATTACAATTCCCAGATCATATAAGTGCCGTCCGTTTTGCACTGGCATCCGGCTTTGAGGTATTTCACATCGTACCCTTTTTCCTTCAGGAGCAGGTAGGCCATTTCCCCGCGAACGCCCGTCCGGCAGTGGACCACCACAAATTTGTTGCTGGGAATATCACCCAGCTTGGTGGGCAGTTCGTCCAGGGAGATGTTGACGGCCCCCGGAAAATGTCCTGCCTTGTACTCCTCAGGCCCGCGAACGTCCACCACGGTAATGGCCTCGGATTTGAGAGCCGCTTCAAAATCCGCAATGCTGATCTGTCCCGGCTCCAGTTTTCGCACATAGACAATCTCCGTTGCGGCCGGACCGGTTTTAACGTCATATCCTTTTTGTTTCCAGGTGATGATGCCCGGAAAGTCCAGCAGGGTCACGTTCTTGTAACGCCACCCGCGAGCGGTATTCACAGCTTTCTTGGCTTCTTCAATATTGTCGGAATAAAAAACGACGGGCGCCGTGAGGGATTCGGGAAACTGATCCTTAGACGCTTCAAGTTGTCCGGCGGGAATGCCAACGGCCCTCGGGATATGCCCTGCTGTAACGGCGGCAGGTGCTCTCAGATCGACCAATACGATGTTGGCGGTTCTCACGTAATCGGATGTGGAAACAGTGTGGTGTCCTGTTTTTTTCCAGTTGGGAATGCCCTGCACATACACTTTTACATTTTTGTAACCCCATTTTTTCGCCAGACCGGCGGATTTAGGACTCATGCCTCATGTGGGGCCTCCGCAGTAAAAGATGAGCAGTGTGTTCTTATCGGCCGGCAGCAGTTCCTTCCCTTTCTTTTTCAGCATGGGAACGGGAATGGAGACCGCCGTTGGGATATGAGCAGCCGAAGCGACTGAGACGGGCCTTGCATCCACCAGGAAATAATTCCCCGCCTCTGGCCCTTTCTCAACCAGGGCCACCACTTCGTCGGTCTTAATTTCAGTCACGCCCTCGGGGAGGGAAATCAGCGCCTTTTTGATGGAGAGGGCCACATTGTCTGGTCCCTCAACCTTATATTTGACCACTACGGCCGTGGGGTATTTGATTTCCTTGGTTTTTGTAAAGTTAATAAACTTCGTGCTGTCGTTAAACTTAAACAGCATAAGCCCTTTGCCCTTTACTTTCACCGATACGGTTTTGGCCTTGTTTGTAACCGCTTTCACCTGCCCTTTGACCTTAAGATCCCCACTATTTTCAGCAGCTGTGACCTGGCTGAAAAACATGAAAGAAAAGGCAAAAAGTATTGCGGCAAAGACCCTGATGGTTGATGTCGCTCTTTTTTTGTTCATATGCATACCCTCCATTCTGCGAAGCCCGGGGGTGAGCGCTCATCCTCGGGCTTCTTGGTTACACGGAAATTTCCAATTTCCGCATTCCTTAATTACTGTTTAGTAGACCAATGTGGCATTGGCGCTCAAGAACTCTTCCGTCAACGCCCCGCCCGCAGTGGGTTCGGCTTTGTCGATGAGATCCGCCACATCAATTTTCCTCTCCTGGATGCAGGGCACGCACACCAGGAGCCGGCCGCCCTGTTCCAGAAATGAATCCACCAGTTCTCTAAGCGGCGAAAAGCCGGCCGAGTGAACATGTTCCAACATCCCTTTTTTCGCCAGAAAAACCGATGCTCCCTGCAATGCTACCACGGCTTCCACTTCCATGACCAGGGCCGCGTTGGCCAGGACAAAGGGCAGGCTCGCCCTTTCCGGATCCTCAGCGCCATGGGTTGCAACGTAAACGATCTTTTCGTTTGTTTCTTCCGCCATTCTATTTCTCCTTTATGTTGAAAATACCCTGAATAAAGCTTTAATCGGCGTATCTGGCCAGAAAAACGGATAGATCCTCCACATCGGCGCCGATCTTCTGAAGATTTCCCAGGCAAACGGGGCACATGGCCAAGATGGGTTTTCCGGTCTCCTGAAGTGCCGCATACCGTTTTGTGAGGATCTCCTTGGTGAGCGCCGGGGATACGGATTCCGCCGGTCCCCCGCAGCAATGGGTAAACTTACCGGAATTTCTTACGTCCACATGTTCAATGCCGAATCTGTCCAGGATCTTTCTGGGCACATCGGAAAGTTCCAGGTAACGGCCGTAAAAGCAGGGATCGTGCAGGGTCACCCGACTGTCACCATCCCGGGCCTCGAAATCAATGAGTTCGAAATAGGTTTTCACATCAAACCGGGTGCCCGTGTACTTGGGATAAAGTACTTTCAGGGCATAGGTGGTATGGGGATCCACCGTAATGATCTTGTTGATCCCATTGGATTTAAGTTTTTCCGCGACAAATTTGGCGTGTTCGATGAACCCCTCGTTGTCCCCAAGATCGTACAGCAGGATGCCGCTGTAAAAATCCAGCTTGGGGTTGTAGAAAACATTGACGTCGGATTTATTGAGCAGTTTGACCATTGCTTTTAAAATGTTGTTGCTGGCCTCCTTGTCCTTTTTGCCGGCCATGAAGACGAATGCCAGTTTTACCAGCAGCTTGGGGACATACTTCTGCAACCAGACATAATCGCCCATTTTGGAATCTTCGAATTGTTCTATCTGGTGCGTGGTCTTTTTGATGTAGGGCATCAACTGGTACATGAGTCCGGTATAAAGCATGGTGTCGCCCTGTGTGGGGAGATCCGCTCCTTTCCACCATTTGTTCATGGTTTTATTGCCCGCGCCGAAAGGGTTCCGCGTTTTCCGGATGTTGTCCGAAAGGACGTCGATGATATGTCTTGGGTTGTACATGCTAGGCCCTCCTCCAGTGATCCACCACAAACCGTCTCAATCCCAGGATCAGGTCTCCGGGGTCGGCTTCTCTTGGGCAGGTCTGGATGCAAAGCCCGCAGTGCAAACACCGCCAGAGATCTTCGTAGTTTTCGAGAATTCGGTCCTTTGCGCCGATCTGGGCGTACCGAATCATTTTTCTTGGAAAATGCTCATAGATCAGCGGGCATATGGCGGCGCACGTCCCACAGTTGAAGCAATCCATGGTGGTGCTCACGCCAAACCCCTCTAACTCATCGGCAAAATCGGGATATACCTGTGTCATTCCTTATCCCCCTTAATGGAATATTTAGCCATGGCGACCGGACGGATTTTATCCTAATCCGCGTCCGTTTCTCCGCCGCCTGAAAGCTGGTAACGAAAGTAGCAATCGTCCTGGTCTGCCTCAAGGATTTCCCCGAATTTCTTCATGCTGGCCACATACCACATGACTTCCGAGGACGGAAGACCTGCCCCTTCGGCGATTTCCGGAACCGTTCGAGGCGTCTCCTTCAACTGCTCACGGATGGCCCGAAGGGCTTTGTTGTGTCCTTTTACTTTAGCGGCTGCGGCCTTGATCCACGCTTTTCGCTCCTTGCGAAGCGCCTTCATGGCGGCTTTCTGATCCGCGGTTTCTTCTTTTTTGCTCATGGCGCTCTCCCTTATGCCATTTCGGATGGCAGAATCTGGTCGGAAACGATCATGTCCACCATGTCTTCATATTGTTTCAAGGTCCATCCCTTGATGTTGATGGCGTTTTCAGGACAAACCGCCACGCAGGAGCCGCCACCGGTGCAAATGGCCGGGTTGACCTGTGCGCGCATCACCTTCTCGCCGTTTACGTCCATTTCCACCAGGGTCAACGCCCCTTCATGGACACAGGCCGCTACACATGCCCCGTTTCCGTTACATTTGTTCAGATCCACTTCCGCCACAAAGGGATCCAGCTCCACGTAGCCGCGTTCCAGTAGGGCGGTCGCTTTGACGGCCGCCCCCGACGCGGCGGCGGTGGTTTCTCCCATATCAAAGGGCGCCTGGCAGGTTCCGGCCAGTAACATACCCGACTGGGCGATTTCAACCGGCCGCAGTTTGGGATGCACTTCCAACAGGAATCCATCCACGCCAACGGATATTTTCATCATTTCAACCAGGTCGGAGATATCGCTGGATTCCATGCCCACGGCCAGAACCACCAGATCCACCGGCATTTCGATCTCTTCATCAAAGGTGAGGGTGTCTTTTACTTTGATATTAAGGGGGAAATCCCCGGAATCGGTGTTTCGGCTCACTTCAGGAGGTGCTCCCGCTTCAAAGCGGAAAAACACCACCTTTTTGCCGGAAGCATCCTCATAGAGTTCCTCCTGTCCCCGACCGTAGGTTCGGATGTCGCGATAAAAGTCAAAGACCCGTGTTTTCGGGTGCACTTCCCGGATCATGCTGGCGGCATGCAGCGTTGCACTGCAACAGGTTCTGGAGCAGTATTCATTGAGTTTTCCCTTGGCATCCGGCTCGTCAATGCCGGGGATCTGCCGGCTTCCCACACAGTGAATCATGGCCATATTGCGAATCTTTCTGCCACCCACCATCAGGGTGTCGCCGACCCCGTTTTTACGGTTTTCCGCCATCAGCCGGATCAGGTCCGGAAGGGTGATGACTTCTTTGGACTCTCCGTACCGGTATTCTCCATGTCTCGGCTCGTAGGGTTTAAAACCGGTGGCCAGAACAATAGCGCCCGTTTCGATGTCTTGGGTCGTTGTCATTTCCGGAATGCTCGCAGGACATACACCGACCAGGGGAATAAATTCCCCAAAAGCTTTTTCCGACTCACCCCATCGTTTGATGTCGTCCTGGTATGCAACCGATTCAGGCGGCTGCCGCATCAGGGTGAGCTTGAAATTTCCGATGAACCCCTCAAATGACGTGATCTGGGAACAGGTGTGTACGGTAATCTTTTCGTTGTCCAACACCTCACCCGTCAGTGACGTCACCAGTTCTGAAACCGGATCATCCGTTGGAAAGGCCCGGTCCCATTTAGCGGTCCATCCCCCCAGAAACGGCGATTTTTCCACCAGCGTCACATCGAGTCCTCTGTGGGCCAGGTCCAGGGCACTTTTGAGGCCCGCAATACCGCCTCCGATGACGGTGACGTGTTTTTTCGCATCAACACGATAGGGGTCAAGGGGTTCAAGTTCCTTAGCCTTAGCGGCGGCCGCGGCCACCAGGCGGGTGGCCTTGTTGGTGGCTTGATCCCCATGGTGCACCCAGCTCACCTGCTCTCGAATATTGGCATGTTCGTAGATGTAGGGGTTTCCACCTGCCCTTGAAATGGCGTTTCGAAAGGTGGTTTCATGGAGATCCGGGGCGCAGGACGCCACCACCACCCGGTCCACCGTGCCGTTCTTGATGTCCTCCATGATCAGTTCCTGTCCCGGATCCGAGCACATGAACACATCGCTTTGTACCTTGGCGACCCCGGGAATTTTTTCCGCATTCTTACAGACCTCTTCCACGGCCACGTGATCGGAAATATTGCCGCCACAGTGGCAGACGTAAACGCCGACCTTCTGTCCGGTACTTGGCTTTTTATCCTTGTTGTCATCCGCCATTATGCTGTCTCCCAAATGGTTTCGCGCTTGGTCCTATCCTACGCCGCAAGTTTTCGGCGGCGCTTCGTGAGATAATTGGAGGCCTCCATGGCCGCGGCGCCCGCCTCGACGATCGTATCTACAATGTCCTTGGGTCCCGCCGCCACGCCCGCCACGAAAATCCCTTCCATGTCCGTCAGTGTCGGAGCAATCTTGGGCTGTATGGTTTTGATGAAGGCATCGTCCCCCTTGGAAACAGCGCACACATTTTCCGGGTTCCACCCGGCCACCATGCCCAGCGACAGAATAACCAGATCATGTTCAGCAGTCTTGACGCCGCCGTCTTTCCCTTGGGCTTCGTAGTGAAGTTTGACGCTGCCGTTTTCGCCCGGATCAATGGTGGCCACTTTTCCTTTGATAAACTCTACGCCCATGGCCTTGGAATTTTGATAGAACTGTTCATACCCTTTTCCAAAAGCCCGAATATCCATATAGTAAATGGCGATATCGGCCATTGGAACGGCGCCGGAGAGCAACATGGCCTGTTTGATGGCGTACATGCAGCACACCCGCGAGCAGTAGGAAACCCCCATGCTCTTGTCTCTGGATCCGGCGCATTGAATGAAAGCAATGGAATCAGGTTCCATGCCGTCGGATGGCCTGAGCACACGGTTGTATGGGCCATGGGGCGCCAGCAGTCGCTCCATTTGAAGGGCGTTGATGACGTTGGGAATTTCACCATACCCGTACTGTTGTTTGTCTTCTACCGGTGTGAATTCAAAGCCGGTGGTAATGACCGCTGTTTTGGCCGTCAGGGTAAAACTCTCAGGTTTCTGGAAGTAATCAACGGCATTTGTGGGGCACACCTTGGCGCACTTTCCGCAGAGGGTGCAGTTTTCCACATCCATGAGGGCCACCTGGGGAATGGCGTTGGAAAATGGTATATAAATCGCCTTGCGTGCGGCAAATCCGCCCTGTTCTTCATCGGAAACAAAAACGGGGCAGTTGTACTCGCATTGTCGGCAACCGATGCACTTGATTTCGTCAACAAATCTGGCTTTCTGAGTGACCAGGGCTGTGATTTCGCCGCCGGTTTTTTTAAGGGATTGCAGTTCGCAATAAGTAAAGCTGGTAATATTGGGATGATGGGCCGCCGCCGACATTTTGGGGGTTGTAATGCAGCTGGCGCAGTCCAGGGTGGGGAAGACCTTGGAAAGCCGGATCATCTTGCCTCCGATGGTGGCATCTCTTTCAACAATGGCCACCTTGAAATCCTGGTCGGCCAAATCGAGAGCCGTCTGCAGCCCTGCGATGCCACCCCCCACTACCAGCGCGTCGAATTCAATTTTGTTTGTGGACATCCGTCTTTCCTTTCGTCTTTCCTTGAACCTGACATCCTTTCACAGGGTGCAGAAAAAGCAGCGTAGAATTTCATCCTGCCCTGGCAACTGCACCCTGTGGACTTTTATGCTGCCTCTTTTTTTTCGGCCCCAGGAGGCCCCAACTCGGTCAGAAGCTCGTTCATCTGGTTTACTTCCTTGACAAAGGCCTTGGTGCAGACCGTGCAAACCCCGGTAAGACGAAGCCTGCGGGGGTCCAGACCCTGCTCCCTCATCATGGCGTACACCTTGTCCACTCGCGTGGCCAGGGCCGGATAGGCGCCGTCATAGGGGCATTCCACGCCGCAACTCATGATGATGATGCCGTAAATCCCTTTGTTGAAGCAGTCCAGATAGAACTGCTCGGGAAACATGACCGGCGCTCTGACCCGCATAACATAGGAGTTTTCCGGGTAACTCATGTGGGCCTGGCCCACTGCGTTGGCACCCGGATAGGCGCAGTCTTCGGTCGCCAATATCAAAATCTTTGCCTGGTTTTCCTGGGTTGCCATTTTGGGCTCCCTCGCCTATTTTTGTCGTTTGACAAACAGTCTGTCTGCGCCGTCAACACTCAGCAGACCCAGATAATCGTGGCCTACTTTCTTGGCCCATCTGGGAATGTCGTTCTTGCTTCCGGGATCATTGGACAGGATCTCAAGGATCTGACCCACTTGAACATTTCCCATGCCCTTTTTGGCCTCCAGTAATGGCCCCGGACAAGAAACACCCCGAGCGTCTACGACATTATCCGCCTGAATGGTGTTAAGATCTATTTCTCCCATGGTACATCCTCCTTCTTTCTGTTGTTGTTCACGTTTTTGCGCCTGAAATAAGGCGATGCCCCTTATTATCCTCGGCGAATTAACATCCGGTGATAGTCGGGGTACTGTTTGACGTCAATGACTCTGTCATTCCCATTCCTTAAAATAGAAGGGAAATTCTTAAGGGTTTCAGGATCCGTGCTGTACAATTCCAGAATCTGGCCCGGTTTCATGCGGGTTAACCAGCTCTTGGCCTTAAGGATGCACCAAGGGCAACTCCATCCTCGCAAATCCAGAACCTTTTCAATTTCAAACTCATCTTTCACATTTTACCTCTATCATGAAAATGCTTTGGCTTTTACGGACTGCAAATATAGTGCCAATAGTTCCACAAAAGCCAAAGCGCAATCTAAGATGTTGATTTATTGATTAGAATACGGGTTTAGTTGAATTTTGTTGCGTTTATACCCTTAACGCCCTATTATTAACATGTGTTAATTGATGTTAAGGTTTTAACGTCTATGGATGCTTACCGGTCGGAGGTGAAAATGTTTGACAAAGAATACAGCCAGTACTGGAAGACCGTGGTGGACACCATGTTGGATGGCCTCATGGTGGTGGATCCCGGCGGCATCATCCTTTCCGTGAACAACGCCTTTGAAACGCTGACAGGCTATGGGGAAAAGGAGTTAATCGGTCAGCCCTGCACCGTACTGGAATGCAACACCTGTTTTCGTTCAATGGAATTGGGCGGTGTGAAGCACTGCGAACTTTTTGATGTGGGGAATGTCCGCCACAAACGATGCGTGCTTAAGCGAAAAAATGGTGCACAGGTGCATGTGCTCAAGAATGCGGCTGTTTTAAAGGACAAGGACGGTATCGTCGTCGGCGCTGTGGAAAACCTGGCCGATTGCACAGAACTGGTGGACAGGGACCGGGTGATTAGTTCGCTCCGGCAGGAGTTGAGTATTGAGGAGAGCTTTGAAGGGATTATCGGAAAATCCCCTGTCATGCAGCAGGTCTTTGATCTCATTCGAAGTGCGGCCGATTCCGAGGCCCCCGTGGCCATCTACGGCGAAAGTGGTACGGGCAAGGAACTGGCGGCATCGGCCATACACCGGTTAGGAGGGCGCTCAGAAGGGCCATTTGTCAAAGTAAACTGTGCGGCGCTAAATGAATCCTTGTTGGAAAGTGAACTGTTCGGCCACGTGAAAGGGGCTTTTACAGGGGCCGATCGCAACCGAAAGGGGCGCTTTGAAGCGGCCAACGGAGGGGATATATTCTTGGATGAAATCGGAGACATTCCCCTTTCCACCCAGGTGAAGCTGCTTCGGGTGTTGCAGGAAAAGGAGATCGAAAAGGTTGGGGACCACAAACCCCTTACCATTGATGTGCGCATTATTACGGCCACCAACAAGGATCTTAAAGTGCTCATAGAAGAAGGCCGCTTTAGGGAAGATCTTTATTATCGCGTGGGCGTCATCCCCATCTATTTGCCGCCCCTCAGAGAGCGGCGTGAAGACATCCCCCTGCTAGTGGATGTCTTTATCAGCCGAATCGGGATCAGGAGCCGAAAAAATATTACAGGTATGGAAGAGGAAGCTTTGGAAAGGCTGGTGAATTACGACTGGCCCGGCAATATCCGCGAGCTGATCAATGCCATTGAATACGCCTTTGTGCTTTGCCCGGGGGATGAGATTCAAATAAATAATTTTCCGCCCAACATCACCGGAAAAAATGGGGTTTCCTTGGCAAAACACCCGAAAAAAAACCGCCGAGCGAGTTCCGATCAAAAGGATATTCTTCTGGATGCTTTGAAAAAAACCGGCGGAAATAAGTCCCAGGCGGCTAAAATTCTGGGGATTAGCCGCGTGACCCTGTGGAAACGCCTCAAGGAACATGATATTCAGGTGAACAGGGCGGTCCAGAGCTGACGACTACTCAAAAAGTATCCTGTTATACTGGATACCCGCCTTATCAAATTCCGTATAGACGGAAACCAGCCGCCTGTTGGCCAGTTCTCTGGCGGTTTGCACCTCCAACCCTTCCCTGCCCATGGCGAAACATGAAAAACATCGATGGCACGTGTGGGTCTCTCCCAGGTAGTTCACATGGAAATTGGCGGAGAAAAACATGCGTTTTTCGCTGTAGTTGGCGAAATTTTCCACTGCTGGAAAATTTTCCAGGGAAACCTCAATGTCAATTTTCTCCCCGTCCTTGGCAATGTGGATATAGTCCTCCAGGATGAGGGTGGCCACGAAGTTATCCCGATTCTTTTCGAAACGCGCCAGCATGTCTTCCAGGACAAAAAGATTTTCTTCCAGCGTAATCCCGGCTTTTTCCAATGCCTTGTAGTCCCGTTTAAGATAACGATTGGCAACCATGACCGCCTGGGATACGTGGGGGCACAGATTGTGGAGGCACCCCCGTGAATAGCACTTTCTGAACTCATAGGGTTCACTATCAATGGCGCCGGAAAAAAGAGAGAAAAACAGGAATGCGCGGAAGGGGCTTTCTTCGTGAACCAGATCAACCTCATTAATCTCGAATGAGTTGTTGACCGTTACGGTTGCACCTTTCTGTTTTAATAACACCAGGTCTACAATGCTGATCGGCGGATTGTGAACGATCATTTCGTTCATCGCACATCTCCTTTGGGAATTGCGGGGTGAATCTTGATTTTGACCCTACATTAACATTCGCTCCAATGGGGCCGCTGCGCTATTACCACCAACTGATGACCTTGTCGTGATCGTGCTCAAAGATCAAATCGATCAGCTTTCCGTAGTCCGGTTCCCCCTGGTACAGGGCGAATTCCGAAAATTCTTTCCCCTGGGAGAGGATCCCCGCCAGGGTTTTGGTGGTTTGGTCGGGCTCTGATTTATATATGTGCAGAATTTTCATGGTGGATGCTCCTAAAAGGGGACGATCAGGTCCATTGTTTTAAGTTTTTCGCCGATTTCTTCCAGGCTCAGGTACTGAAAGCCGTGCTTATCCGCATTTGTTTTATTGTTGGAGTAGTACTCACATTCCATATCCTCAAGCCACTCGAGATTCTCTTTGTAGGCTTCGGTCATGTCCACTTCAATATCCAAAACGAACATGTAGGAATAGATATTTTCAACGGCCAGCCCCAGGGTGGATCGTGAACCTTCCCAGAGATCTTCTTTTCGGCGCACCAGAAACGCCACATGCTGAACATTTTCCATTTTTTAAGGTCCCCCCTTCTTTGCTAGAAAACAATGTAACGGTCGCCCTCTTCGATCAATTCCCCATTCCTGGCCTGGGTGGCGAAATCCTCTTTCGCGATGCCCTGGACCGGTGGTTTTAGATTGTGGCTTTCAAAGCCAACATTGCACAGGCTCATATTGGCCATCCCCTCAAGTTCTCCAAACCGGGGGTCCTGGGTTAACAGGGTTCCCAGGTGACTGAAAAAGAGGGTCACATCAACATCGCCCTTTTCCTGTGCGGCCTTGCAAAAGTTGATGAGTTTGTCCAAATGTTGATCGGAACTCACAAAAACGCCTAACTTTTTCCCCATTTTTTCTCTCCTGTAAGGTTTATTGTTGTTGTTGTTCAAAACCGGTGCTTCCACGAGAAAGCCCCGATGGATTTCTTTGGACGGCATTGGACATTGCAAAAACAATGCCGTAAAAGAACGACCCGTCAGCTTTGCGCTTTTCACCTTAATGTGAGACTTTTTGGCAATGGCGACATGGCCGTTTGGATCATTGAAAGCGTTCAATTGTTAAGCTAAAATATTTAACACTTGTTAAGCGTTAAGCGGTTTCCCAAATTGATTGAGTCATCATAAATATCCTTTCAGGTGCGGAAATTGGATGGTAACCTGTGGAATACGGGTGGAAAAAACAATTCTGGATTAACGATAAAAGAAAATCAAGCATTATGCCTGTTTTACGGCATGAATATTGCCTTTATAGTCTGACATGCGGGCGCGAAACTTGGCATAGCCTCCTTAAAATATCGTTTGCCCCCTTCCAATTCGCAGGCTGCCTCCGGAAACGGGGTCAGCCTGTATTTTTTGTCTATACCTCTTCCGGTGTGAAGGCAACCACCTCATCAATGGTGCGGGCGCCAGAAAAAACCATGACCAGACGATCCAGCCCCAACGCAATGCCGGCGGCCTCCGGCATGCTCTCAAGGGCACTCAGAAATCGTTCCGGCATGGGAGAAACGGGTTTTCCCAGCAGGGCCCTTTCCTTGAGCTCGTTTTCAAAACGGAATCGTTGTTCATGGGCATCGTTCAACTCCGAAAACCCGTTGGCCAATTCAATCCCCCCCACATATATTTCGAATCGTTCCGCAATGGAAGGGTTCCCTGGCTTCAACCGCGCCAGTGCCGCCAATGATGCCGGGTAATCATAAAGAAATGTGGGGGTATTCACCCCCAGATGTGGTTCGATTTCTTCAACCATCACCTGGTCAAACAAATGGTCATGGAGGGCCTGATCCAGGGAAAGGGAACCATAGCGCTGAAATGCGGTCTGGACCGAAAGCCTCTCCCAGGGGGCTTCCAGATCGATGTTCAAGCCCCGGTGCGGGAGCCGGGTTCCCATATGAAGCTGGTGAGACAAAAAGAGGAACAGCGCTTCGCACTCTTCCATGAGGGAGCGATAGTCAATCCCCGTCCGGTACCATTCCAGAAGGGAAAACTCGGGGAGGTGCAATTCACCTCTCTCCCCTCCCCTGAAACATCTGGCGATTTGAAAAATTTTTGGAAAACCGAGGGCCAGCAACCGTTTCATGCACAGTTCCGGCGATGTGTGCAGATAACGGTCCTGGATGGAAATGGATTCGATGTGGGTTTCCGGGGCGGGCGCGGAAATAAGCTGAGGCGTTTCTGTTTCCAGGTACCCGCGCGAAGTGAAAAACTCCCGGATGCTCTGAAAAATCCGGGCCCGCAATACCAGACGGGGTTTTAGCGCCTCAAAGACAGCCGGTTCGTCTTCTCTAGATCTATTCCTTGACCCGCGTGACATACTCCCCTGTTCTCGTGTCTACGGTGATTTTTCCGCCCTCTTCGATAAACGGGGGGACCCGCAGTTCATAGCCTGTTTCCAGAACAATCGGTTTGGTATCTCCGGTTACGGAGTCTCCTTTGGCCCATGGGTCGGCTTTGGTTACCAAAAGGTCCACAAAATTGGGCAGGGTGATGCCGATGGGTCGATCCCCGAAAAAAAGGATGTCTGCTTCCAGGTTATCGATCAGATAATTTTTGGCCTCGCCCACCTGATCTTCCTTAAGGGGGAACTGCTCATAGTTTTCCACATCCATAAACCAGAATTCATCATCCTGGTTGTAGAGAAATTGCATCTTCCGTTCCGAAAGATCCGCCGGTTTGAAGGTATCACCGGATCGGTAGGTGGGATCAATGATGACCCCCGTGATCATGTTTTTCAGTTTGCACCGGTAAAGGGCCTGGCCTTTTCCCGGTTTGGAAAATTCAAAGACCGTCACCACATAGGGTTCACCGTCAATTTCGATTTTCAACCCTTTCCTGAGGTCGCTTGCGTTATACATGGTCTTGCTCTCCCGCCGTTTTTCTTAATTTGGATTAGTGTTTAAAGGCCCTTTGTCCGGTAAACACCATGGAAACCTGGGGGTCCGCCTCATTACAGGCTTCGATCACCTCAAAGTCCCTCATGGAACCGCCCGCCTGCACAATGGCGCTGATCCCTTCCTTGATGGCCACGTCCACGCCATCCCTGAAAGGGAAAAAAGCGTCGGATACCATTGAAGCGCCCATAAGCCCCCCCTTGGCCGCACTTGTTTCTGCCTCAATCTCCTTTAAGCGTTCAATATCGGCCTCTCCTTTTTCAACCTGGAGTGCCAGATCTTTATGGGGCAGGCCGTAACGCTTGAAGCACAGGGCATCGGCATATTTGGTGTACGCTTTAAAAATACCGATCTCCGCCACACCGACCCGGTCCTGTTCCCCGGTTCCGATGCCCACGGTGACCCCGTCTTTCACATAAATAACCGAATTGGAGGTCACCCCCTGCTCAACCTGCCACCCGAACATGAGGTCGGCATATTCCTGTTCGGTGGGTTTTCGTTCAATGGTGTAGGTTTTCCCCTGATATTCAGCAGTCGCAAGTTTCAGGTCTTCCAGGGATTTTATCCGGTTCAGGGGCGACTGTTGTACAATCAAGCCCCCATCGATCAGGCTTTTGAAATCCACAAATCGTTTTCCGACAAACTGGGCAATCCGGTCCATCCCGGGAACGCGAATAATGCGAAGATTGGCCCGTTTTGACAGGATTTCCACGCTGCCCGCTTCATAATCAGGGGCCGCCACCACTTCCAGGTAATTTTCGGAAATCCGTTCAGCCGTCGCCTTGTCCACGGGCTGATTGAAGAGGGCGCACCCGCCGAAAGCCGCAATGCGATCGGCCATGTCGGCCTTTTCATAGGCTTCCAGAAGGGTGGTGCCATAGGCTACGCCGCAGGGGTTATTGTGCTTGACGATGACAGAGGCCGGACCCGCATCCAGATATTTCATGATATTCAGGGCATTGTCCACGTCGGTGAGGTTAATTTTTCCGGGGTGCTTACCGCTCTGAAGCATGTCTTCTTCAGAAATGGCGGAAACCAGGCCGCTTCCGGCTTCAATGAATTGACATTCCCCCAATAGGAGGTTCCCCTGAACCAACTCGTAAAGGGCCGCTTCCTGCCCGGGATTTTCTCCGTACCTGAGCCCTTTTTCAATCACTTCTCCGCTGCCGGCATCCGGGATTTTCCAGGATTTTTTTTGGTACGTCAAAACCTGGCCCCCAAATGACATGGTGATTTCCGTTGGAAAATGATCATCCATGACGGTTTTGTACATCTTTTTCAGATCGCCAGCCATTGTTTCCTCCTTACGGTCCATGCGCCCCATGGGCCTCGCCGTTTTCGATGTATGCATAAGCGCTGTGATTGTGAATGGACTCGAAATTTTCAGATTCCACCGCGAACCAGGTGATATTGGGGTCGCTGCTCAATCTTTGGGCAATATCCCGCACAATATCTTCCACAAACATCGGATTTTCATAGGCCTTTTCAGTGACGAATTTTTCATCTTCTCTTTTCAGCACCGAAAACACCTCACACGAAGCGGATTCTTCAACCAGCTTGATCAGGTCCTCTATCCACACGAACTTTTTAAAGCGTACCTGAAGCCGCACCTCTCCCCGCTGGTTGTGCGCCCCGAATTCGCTGATCTCCTTGGAGCAGGGGCAAAGGGTGCTGATGGGCACATGAATTATCATGATCAGATCGCTGCCGCTGTTCAGGGCTCCTCTAAAGGCGCATTTGTATTCCATCAATCCGGGAGAACCGGTCACCGGCGCCGACTTGTTGATGAAATAGGGGAACCGGACTTCCATGTGGGCGCTTTCGGCGTTTAGGCGGGTCTTCATTTCTTCAAGGATCTCGGGGAAATTCTGCAGTGATATGCGCCGGCTGTGTTCGTTTAAGATTTCCACAAAACGGCTCATATGGGTCCCCTTATAGTAGCGGGGCAGGTTTACGTACATGTTGATTTCTGCTACGGTTTGCTGTTCCCCCATGTCTTTATCCAGAACCGTAATGGGGTACCGAATGCCCTTGACACCCACCTGGTCGATATCAATATTCCGGTGGTCTCTGTGATTTTGAATGTCTTCCATAATCTTCTATTTTCCAAAATTTTTCGTAGGTCTGCACTATATGATCTGATGAACAAAGTCAATAGGGATCCGTTTTCGGTTGGGCGTATGGCGATTGTCCCTGCTTGAAAATATCCCCGCCAAAAGCATCGTTGGCCACGATGACCGGGAAATTTTCCACGGTAAGCTCTCTGATGGCCTCAGGTCCCAGGTCTTCATAGGCGATGATCCTGGCCTTCTTGATGGAAGCCGCGAGAAGGGCTCCAGCCCCGCCTGTGGCGGCCAGGTAAACCGCCCGGTGGCGTTTCAGCGCCTCCAGCACTTCAGGGCCGCGTTGCCCCTTGCCGATCATACCCTTTATGCCCAGCTCCAGCAGGGCCGGAGCATAAGGGTCCATGCGGTAGCTGCTGGTGGGGCCGGCTGCTCCCACGGCCATACCCGGTTTGGGGGGTGCCGGGCCCACATAGTAGATCACCTGTCCCCGGGGTTCAAAGGGCAGTTTTTCGCCGTGGTCAATCAGGCCCATCAGGCGTTGGTGAGCCGCGTCCCGGGCCGTGTAGATGATGCCGTTGATGAGTACCCGGACGCCAGTGGTGAGTTTGTCAATGAGTCCATCATCCAGGGGGGTAGTTACGGTGATTACATCAGACATGGGTTGCCTCACAATTCCGCCGAGCGGCGGCGATGGCTGTGGCATTGCAGGTTGACGGCAACGGGAAGGCTGCCGATGTGGGTGGGATAAATTTCCACATGCACCGCCAGAGCAGTGGTCCGGCCGCCCAGGCCCTGGGGCCCAATGCCCAGCCGGTTGATACGCGCCAGAAGATCGGCTTCCATCTCGGCCACGTCGGGACGGGGATGGGCCTGGCCCAGGGGTCGCAGCAGGGACCGCTTGGCGGTCTCGGCCGCCATCTCCAGGTTGCCGCCCATACCGACCCCCACCAGGAGCGGAGGACAGGCGTTGGCCCCGGCCTCCTTGACCCGTTGCACTACAAAATCCTTAGCCCCCTCAATGCCCACCGCCGGATGGAATAGCACCACTCGGCTCATGTTTTCGCCGCCAAAGCCCTTGGGCAGCACGATAAGCTTCAACTTGTCCCCGGGCACAATGTCCATGTGAATGATTGCCGGGGTGTTATCTCCAAAATTCACCCGGGTGATGGGATCAAGCGTAGAAGGTCTCAAATATCCCTGGCGGTAGCCTTCTTTGACGCCGTCATCTATGGCGGTTCGCAAATCGCCGCCGGTGATGTGCACGTCCTGTCCCAGCTCCACGAATACGACCGCCATACCCGCGTCCTGGCAGAGGGAGATGCGCTCTTGACGGGCGATGTCAGCGTTTTTTAGTATCTGGCCCAGGATATCCCGGCCCAGCGCTGAGGGCTCTTCTGCACGGGCGGCCTTGACCGCACCCACCACGTCCTCACCCAATTCAGTGGTGGCGATCATGCACAAATCCCGAACTGTTTCCGTGATGCGCGCGGCATCTATCTCCCTGATCTGCATCAGCTTTCCTCGAGCGTCTTTTTTTGTGTTCCCTGCCCTATCATCACCACCGTTAAGGAGACCACCACCAGTATCAGAGCACTCCATTCCGTAAGTCCCAGAGCCTCATCCAGAACCAGAGTACTGCTGATCACCCCGATCACCGGAACACACAGGGTGCCTATGGATGCGATGCTGGCCGGGAAAATCTCCACCACCGAGAACCAGGCCCAGTGGCAGAACCACATGGGAAAAGCCACCACGTAGACCATGGCCAGCACGGCCTGCCACGAAAGTGTGCCGAGATCAAGGCCAGGCTCAAACAGCAAGGCGCCGGCGACCACCGGCAGGCTGCCAAGGGACAGCTGCCACCCTGTGAGCACAATAACAGGCATACTCCAGGTGAAACGCTTGAGCATAACGGTACCGGCTCCCCAGGATATCCCCGCTCCCAGCATAAACAGCACCCCGAGGGGTGCGGCCTCCAAGCGGCCGAAATCGGGGTAGATCAGGATGCCCAGTCCGGTGAGGCCCAACAGCAAACCTATATTTTTTCGCGGGGTCAGGAGCTCTTTGAGGATCACGGCACTCAGAAGAGCAGCCCACAATGGCATGGTGAAGCCGATGATCACCGCCCGCCCGGCCATCATCAGGCTCAGGCCGTGAGCGGAGCATAACTGCCAGCCGGTAACATTCAACATCGCCACCAGTACCAACGGCCCCATTTCGGCCCGGGCCACGGACAGACGGTGCCCCCCAAGACGGGCCATGAGCAGAACCCCGGCGCCCCCCAGGGTGAGGGAGACCATACGGAAAGTCCAGGGCGGTATCTCGCTCAGGGCCACCTTCATGATCGGCCATGATACGCCCCAGAACAGACTCAGCCCGGCCAGCAGAAGATAACCGCGAACCCCCCCCGCCGGGGCAGGGCTTCTGGTAGCCGGAAAAGGCATTTACCGTCCTACAGGCTCAGCTGGGCCAACTTATCAGCGCCGGGGATCCCGTTTACATCCCAGCCCCGGGCCTGGTAATACTGGGCTCTGGCAGCCGTGAACCTCTCCAGGCTGATGGCCTCGCCGTCAGGATGGCCGTCATCCAGGGCTTCCTGGTAAAAACGCACTGGCGGCAGGTCTTCTTCCACCCCCTCCCGCAGGTTGTACAGCCTCTCCAGGTTCCAGATGCGCTCGCCCACCCGGGAAAGTTCTTTTTCGGTGTAGTCAAACCCGGTCAGGGCATTCATCAGTTCGGTAAGCACGGGAACAGTGTGCCCGGCGTTTCTGCCCCCGAACTTACAGGAAAGAAACGCATCGTAGAGGCAAAGCAGATGTTCCTTGTCCAGCAATGTCTGCATGTTGCTTTCGAAACCGCTCTCGTTGAATTCACCCAGGAAGAGTTCATTGACGTACAGCCCGGCCCGCAGGTGGCAGGCCCCCCGGTTGCTGGTCACCAAAGAGAAGCCGGTGCCAAAAGAACGACGGGATTCGTATCCCGGGTACTCCTGCTTCTTGGCGTGGATTACCCGGGTCAAAGCTTTTTCACCCCAGGTGGCGGCGGCCCGATAGGAGCCTTCAGCCAGGAGGTCGCCCACGCCCTGGCGGTGGGCAATTTTGGGGATAAGGGCCATGATACTTTCGTGCTCGCCCCAGTTCATGGGGTAGCCGTCCAGATCGGCCTCCTTGATGATGCCCGATTCGAACAAGTCCATCAAAAGAGCGAAAGTGTCACCGCAGCTGATGGTGTCCAATCCAAAATCGTTGCACAGGTAGTTGGCCATGAGGATGGACTCAATGTCCGAGTTGCTGCAGTTGGAACCGAAAGACATCAAAGTTTCATACTCCGGCCCTTCTATTTCTTCAAGTTGGTATGGCCCATTCTTGATGGTGTGTATATTGCCGCATTTCAGGGGGCATTTGGCGCAGCCCCGGTCCTTGACAAAATACTTTTCTTTCAGGGCCTCCCCGTCGATTTTGCCGGCCTGTTCAAAATAGCCGGCCTGGAAGTTCCTGGTGGGCAGGGTGTGGGATTCGTTAAAGAAGTTGAAGGCCATGGACGAGCCGTACTGGCCAAAGACCTTGCCGGCCTCCATGGCTTGCTTACCGCCATTGCGGGATATTTCCTTCACTTTGTCAGGATCCGCATATTCAACTGAAGATTTGCCTTTAACCGCAATGGCTTTGAGCTTTTTGGAGCCCATCACGGCGCCAACCCCGCTTCTGCCGGCCGCCCGGTGGCTGTTCATCATGGCCGCGTATTTAACCATACTCTCACCGGCCTGGCCGATGGAGACAATTTCCACATTGCCCTCCACGTCCCTGATGCGCTTCTCGGTCTCGAAAACGCCCTTGCCCCAGAGATGGCTGGCATCTTTAATGGTGGCCTTGCCGTCTTCCACCAGAAGGTAAACGGGTTTGTCCGAAGCCCCGGTCACGGTTATGCAGTCATAACCGGTGCCCTTGAAGGCCGGTCCCCAAAAGCCTCCACAGTGACTGGCAGCTGCCAGTCCGGTGAGGGGACTCTTGGTGGTGACGTTGAAAAAAGCAGAGAACACCCCGGCACCGGTATAGGGTCCTGTGGCCAGAATCAGGGGATTTTCCGGGGCGAGGGGATCAGTGCCTTTAGGCGACATCTCCCAAAGCAGCTTGATACCAAAGCCCCGGCCACCGGAGAAGTTGCGCAAAACATCGGTGCTTATCTTTAGATCCGAGGCCGCCCCGGTGCTCAAGTCTATTGCCAGTTGTTGACCATGAAAACCATTGCCAGTCATTTGCTTTCCTCCGAAATGGGTTATTTCTCCAGACGCTGTATCACAAGCTGCGGCCCACTTGGACCCCGGTCTTTATGGCTTCCATGATTCCAGACGGCCCGCCGCAATCGCCAATGGTGTGCACCGGAATATCCAGGCCCTCGCCCAAGGTGAGGTTGGCCTCGGTGCCCACGCAAACCAGAACCGTGTCCACATCACTTAAGGTGATGACATCCCCCAACCGGTCCAGCGTGACAGCGCTGCCGACAATTTCAGAAACTGTGGCGTTGTTGAATACGTTAACCGCACTCCTGATCAAGCGGTTCATCAATACTGGACGTACCGTGAGCCCGAGGTCTGCGCCGACGCGGGCCGCGGCCTCTACCACCACCACGTCATGGTTCCGTTCCAGGAGAAACTCGGCGGTCTCCAGGCCAACCCGGCCTCCGCCCACAATCACCACCTTGTGCCCGGGGGTTACGGCGCCGGATAACACCTCCCAGGCACTGAATACCTTTTCGCCTTCTTCCCAGGCTTGACCCAGGGCTTTCGGTTTGCCGCCGGATGCGATCACCGCCACTTCGGCGCCGCATTCCCCCATGGCCGCGGCATCGGCTTTGACACCCAGTTTCAGATCCACGCCGGTAATGGCGATCTGCTCGCCGTAATAGTCCAGGATGCTGACCAGTTCTTGCTTCCCCGGTGCCTTGGCCGCCAGATTCAACTGCCCGCCGATCTGATGGCCTGCTTCAAACAAGGTGACTTGATGGCCACGGGCCGCGGCCACGGTGGCCGCCGCCAGACCGGCCGGCCCGGCCCCCACCACGGCCACTTTCTTCCTGGCATTCGTCGGGGCCAGATGTTCATCCGCTTTGATGGTACTGGGGTTAACCGCGCAGGTCAGGGGCAGTTTGTTGGCCAAAAGAATATCCAGGCACACATTGCAAGCGATGCAGCGGCGGATTTCCTTGAAACGGCCCTCTTTTGCCTTGTTGGGCCAATGGGCATCGGCGATAAACTGACGTCCCACCGCCACCAGGTCCGCCTTACCGTCGTTCAAATAACCTGCTGCTTCCAAAGGGCAGTTGATACGTCCCACCCCAATCACCGGAATGCTGACCACTTTTTTCATGGCTGCGGCGGCATGCATGTGGAAGCCATGGGGCAGGTAATAACAGGGGATCACCTTGGCCAGTTTGGGCGGTCCCTCAAGAGAAGACCCGGATACGTCCAGAATGTCTACTCCAGCTTTCTCCAGTTCCTGGGCGGTCTGAGTGGTTTCCGCCAGGGTGAGGCCGCCCTGGAAATATTCTTCTCCGCTGATGCGGTAGCCGATAATGAAATCGTTGCCGCAGAGCTGCCGCACTTTGCGTACCACCTGCAAAGGCATGCGCATGCGGTTTTCCAGAGATCCGCCGTACTGGTCGGTACGTTTGTTGGTAAAGGGGGAAAGGAACTGGGCCAGAAGATAGCCATGGGCACCGTGTATCTCCACGCCGTCGAAGCCGGCCGCTTGCACTCTGAGAGCGGCCGCAGCGAATTTCCCCACCATTTCCTGCACTTCCTCGGTGGAGAACTCAAGCGATACCTCGGAGGTGGCCGGGTTTACAAAGGTGGATACGGCCACGGTCTGTAAACCAGTGGCATCCTCAGAGAGCAGGCGGCCGTTGTGATTGATCTGGGCCATGGCCAGGGCGCCATTTTCCTTGATCCCTTGAGCCACCCTGGCCAGGCCAGGGATGTATTTGTCCTGAGAGACGCCCATGCCGAAGGTGCGATGCTTGGCAGCCCATTCCACGAACATGGCTTCCAGAATAACGATCCCGGCGCCGCCCCTGGCCCGCTCTGCGTAGTAATCACGATTGCGGTCAGATGCAAAGCCATCGCCATGGGCAAGATTTGTGTTCATGGGCGGCATTACGATGCGGTTGCGGGCGGTGAGCCCGCCGATGTTGATAGGTTGGAAAAGAGTATTTAAACGGCTGTCCATTGTTTACCTCCCGAACTTGAGTTTGTTTTCATGTTTAAATCCGAAATCCGAAATGCTGTGGTTAATCCATCATCAGACTGGGCAGATAGGTGACGATGGGTGGATAGGAGATGATGATGGCTAGCACAACGGCCTGCAGCAACAGGAAAAAGGAGATACCGCTGAAAATCTGGCCGGTGGTCAATGTGTCGCCGGCCACCGCCTTAACGGTGTAGGCGTTCATGCCCACCGGAGGGGTGATGACCCCTACCTCCAGCATGGTGATGACGATGATGCCGAACCAGATGGGGTTGAAGCCCATGGCCTCGGCCACCGGCATTACCGCGGGTAAAGTGATAATCAGCATGGACACCGGGTCTACCATGCACCCCACCATGATGTAAAGGGCGATAATCAAGAGCAACACCAGCACCGGCGCCATGTTGAGACCGGTGATGAACCCCACAAAGTTGTCTATGGCCCCGGAAGAACTGAGTACGAAGGAGAACAAATTGCCGAAGGTAATGATGATCAGGAGCGAACAGGAGAGTATGCCGGTCTGCACCAGGGTGTCGTAAAAGGTTTTCCAGCTAAAGCGCCCGCGCATCATCAGCACCAGCAGGGCTCCGGCCGAGCCGATGGCCCCTGCAGCGGTGGAGGTGAACCAGCCCAGAAACAACCCCCCCATCACCAGCAGGAACAAGAAGGCGATGGGCAGTACGCCTGTCAGGGCCTTGAATTTCTCTCCAAGCGATACTTGCTCAGCGTCGAGAGTGGGCACCAGCTTGGGAAAACCCTTGGCCACGAGAAAAATGCCAAGGCCGTAGGCGAATGCGGTCATGGCCCCAGGCACAAAACCGGCCACCAGCAGTTTGTTGATGGGTTGAGAGGTTATGAGTCCGTAGATCACCATTAAGATGCTGGGCGGAATCATGCAGGCCAGGGCCCCGGCGGAGGCGATGGCCCCGGCGCTCAGGCGCTTGTCATAGCCCTTTTCAACCATTTCGGGCAGGGCAATCTTGGTGAAGACCGAGGCGCTGGCAATAGTGGAGCCGGAGCACGCCCCGAAGATGGCGCATGCGAAGTTGGTGGCAATGGCCAAACCGCCGGGCAGCCGGCCCAGCCATTTGTTGGCCGCTTCAAACAGATCATCGCTGATACCGGCCTTGAAACTGAGTTCACCCATTAAAATGAACATGGGCACGCAACTGAGCGCGTAGCTATTGGTGGCGCCGAAAAGGATGGTCTTGATCTGGGATGTGGCCGCAATCCAGTTTAGGTTATCCACCAGGCCCAAAAAACCCACCAGGCCCAGGGCGAATGCCACCGGTACTCCCAGTACAACCGAAAACATCAAAGGTAGGAACCAAAACATTATGCAGCCTCTATCCCGGAGAGTTCCCTAGCTGGCCGTCAACGAGCCGTCGTCGTCACCGCAGCGGTTGAACAAGACGCGCAGTGATTTGATCAGTTCGATGACCAACTGGATGGTGATCAGGCCGGTGGCAATGGGGATCATGATCTTGGCCGGATACATGGGAACCGCCACGCTGCCGCCGGTGTGCTCGGTGATTTTATAACTGTAGATGGCCATGGGAACGGTAAGCTTGGTCAATAACCCGAACAGAAAAATGCCGACACCCTGGCCGGCCATCTTCAAAAGCGTTCGGGCCTTGGTGCCCAGGCGGTTGAGCACCATGTCGATGTTAATGTGGCGCGATTTTATCTGGGTGCTTAAAAGGAACGCAAAAACGGAAATAGGCATGACGGAGGTTATGATCTCGGTAGCGCCTGGAAACGGCGAGTTGAAGATCCTGCTCATGATCACATCCGCCACCGTGACCACCAGCATGATCAGCAGGGCAATTGCCCCGATCACGTTGGACGCAGCGGCGATTCTTTCCATCACCTTGCTATTTTTCATGACGCCAGATTCCTCGCATGTTCTAAGGAACGACGCCGGCGCCCCGCACCATGCGAAACGCCGGCATAAGATCCGTTAACCGCACGATGGCGGCCTACCTTCACTTCTTGCGAACACTCTCCAATGCAGCGTTCCACAGTTTGATCATTTGCTGAGCTTCTTTACCCAGACCCTTCTTCGCCATATCTTCGGCCCACATGGCCCGGATGTCCGGCAGAGCATCGATCCATTTCTGGCGATCCGGGAAAGGCACCAGGGTCAGGCCTTTGGCTTTGGCGGCCTTGATGCCGGCGTTCTCAGCGTCAATGGTCAGTTGTTTTCCCACCGCGGGCATTTCGGCCATGACCTCTTGGAAGACCTTCTTCACATCCGCCGGCAGGCTGTTCCATTTGTCCTGGTTCATGATGCACATGGGGCCGGTGTTGATACCCAGATCCACCATGGTGACATACTTGGCCACTTCATCCACCTTGGATGCCAGGCCCATGGAAACGGAGAAGAAACCGCCGTCGATCATGTGTTTCTGCATGGCCTCAAACCAGTCGGCCTGCACCAGGTTGACACCCACTGCACCCACCGCTTCATACAGTTTGGGCATGTAGGGTCCCCAGGAGCGTATTTTTTTGCCTTTAAGATCTGCTATATTCTTTAACCCGGCCCAGTTCCACAATTGGTATTTGGGCAGCACCTGGATGTAGATCAGCTTCATGTTCTGCTTGGCCAACTCGCTTTTGATGGGGTCCACCCAGTACAGGGCCTTGGCCACCGCAAAGGCCTCATCGTTGGTCCAGTTCACAAACCAGAGCTGGTTGCTGGCCATGGCCAGAGGGAAACGTGCCGGGTAGTAACCAGGCACCAGCATGGTCATGTCCACGCCGCCGGACTGGACCAGGTCGGGAAGATCGCTGGTTTTTCCCAAGCTCTGGGACCAGAATATTTTGATTTTGACCTTTCCATTGGTCCGTTTATCGATCTCCGCTGCGAACCATTTTTCCCAGGACGTCAGCGTTTCCAGTTTCTCCGGAAAGGGGTGACCCATGTTCAGGGTGATCTCGGCAGCCTGTACGCTGCCGGGGCTGCCAAATCCCATCAGGCCCACCATCATCCCGATTACTGCCAGGCTTAACATCAGTTTCTTTAGTTTCATCCTCAATTACCTCCTCAATTAAAGGGTTTAGAAAAGCTTCTTGCCGGTTTCTTCAGGACTCCCGAAAAGCTTTTCAAGGGCTTCTCCTATGTGGTTTCTAACCACACGTTCCAACATTTCAGGATCTGTTTCGGGCGAGGAAAACAGATCCAGGATCCTTTGGTGCTCAATTAGGGCCAACTCGAAGTTACGACGGTAGTATCTGAACGATACCAGGTACCAGAGTTGGTGCATTCGAACGGTCTTCAGAATATTTATCAACAGGGTGTTGCCGCTGGCGTTAATGAAAACTTCATGAAATTTGAGATGGTTCTTGCGGTAGGCCTGGGAGTCCCCGGCCTCACCGACCTTTTTCATGCCCTCAAGGGCACTGGCCATGTGGGCAAGGCAATCCGGGGTCATGCGCGGGTAGGCCTGGCGGGCGGCGAGACCTTCCAGAGTTGCTCGAACCGGAAAATTTTCCTCCAGGTCCTTACCGGTAATCTCTTTTACAAAGGTGCCCCGCCTGGGAATTATGGTGACCAGTCCCTTTTTCTCCAGGTCGCGAAACGCTTCCCGAAGCGGGGAGCGGCTCACCCCCAGTTGTTTCTGCAACTGGGTTTCGGTCAGATTTTCACCCGGTTTCAAGGTCCTGTTCAAGATGGCCTCGGTCAAAACCTGGGACACCTGTTCGGTCAAAACCTGTGGCTTTATCTGCTTCCCTTTGAATTTCTCGCCCAGATCCACCCTATCACTCCTCTTGGTGACCCACCCGTCACTTGCGAATTCGTATGGCCTTTGCCCCAGGGAGGCGCAGGCAATGTCAAATGGTTAATCTTCGTATAGTTTTCGCACCTTAATGGCCCCGGGCCGGCATGCTTCCAGGCACAAGTCGCACAGGGTGCATTCGTCCTGGTTGGCCTCCATGGCCTGGGGGTATTCCCCGTCCTCACCGAAGATGCCCACAGGGCACACTTTGAGGCATTTACCGCATTCTTTCAGACCCAGGCAACTCTCCCGGTCTATTTCCAGATTCACAAAAAGACTCATGTTGTACAGCCTTTGCAGTTTGAGGTTGAAAAAATCTCCGGCCCGGGTTCCGTCCTAGGCCCCGGCCGAGGCCAGACGCAAGGTCCGGCGGGCACGCTCCACCACCGGCAGGTCCACGAACTTCCCATCCACTTGCAGTGCTCCCTGGCCTTTGGCTTCTGATTCTTCATAGGCCTGGATTACCTTCCTGGCCTGGGCGATTTCGTCAGGCCCGGGACTGAAGATGGTGTTTACCGGCTCAATCTGGTTGGGGTGGATGCACAGTTTTCCCATAAACCCCAGTTGTTTGGCACGGGCCGTGTCCGCCTTCAGAGCCGGGATGTCCTTTAAGTCGATCATGTACGGGGTGTCGATGGGCGGTGCCAGGTCATGGGCCCGGCAGGCGATGGGGAGTCGAGAGCGAGCGTAAAAGAGCTCGTTCCCGCCCGCGGTTAACGCGATGCCCAGGTCCAGGGAGTAATCGGCCGCACCGAAGGCCACGGTATAGAGTCTGGCCGGTTCGGTCTGGCAGGCGACGATTTGAGAGATGTCATCCACCCCCTTGGCGGTCTCAATGAGAGCGATCACCGGCAGATCTCCCGGCTGAAGTCGGGCGGCCGCCTCGGCCTTGAGAAGCGCATCGTGTAAGCGGGCCACGTCCATGGCGCTTTCGATCTTGGGCGCGATGAGGGCCCAGAGATGGGGACCCACCACAGCTTTCAGATCCTGCGCGAATTCCGGGGTGTCCAGACCATTGATCCGCACAATGATCTTGCGGCCTGGCGTGTCGGCCAGTTTATTGGCAACGTCCACTCTGGCCTGGGCCTTCTGGCCGGGCGGCACGGCGTCTTCCAAGTCGATGATCACTGCATCGGCCCCGGTGGCCAGCGCCTTATCCAGCCGATCCAAGCGGTTGCCCGGTACGAACAGGGCGGTACGAATGAGGCCCAGATCAATCATCGTTCACCCCCAGTTTTTTAAGGATGGTGACGATGTCCGAGAACTTGTCGGCCACATGGATTCCGGATTTGAGGAAGGTCTCGCGTTTGCTGCGGGCACTCCCCTTGTCGCCTTCCACAATGGTGGCTGCATGCCCGAAGCGTACACCCGGCATGTCGTCCACAAAGCGGCCGGCCAAAAATGCCACGATGGGAAGTTTGATGTCCTGCTCTACCACCATTGCGGCCAGGGTTTCCTCTATCACTCCGCCTGGCTCGCAGAACAGCACCACCGCCTTGGTATGGGGGTCGGCATCGAACATGGGAATCAGCTCGAGAAAGTTTGTGCCCACTATTGGGTCCCCGCCGATGGCCACGCAGGTGCTCTGGCCGATGCCGTTGGTGGTGAGCAGGTTGGCGATCTCGGTGGTCATGCCGCCGCTGCGGCTGGCAATGCCCACAGACCCCGGCATATAGGACTTCTTCACATCCGCCTCCGGTCCGCCGGCCATGCCCAGTTTGATCTCATGGGGGCAGATCAACCCCAGGGTGTTGGGTCCGATTATCCGGGCGCCATTTTGTCGGGCCACTTCAAGCATTTCAACCACATCCCGGCGAGGTACCCGTTCCGTTACAATGATGATGAGTTCAAGGCCGTTGTCCAGTGCTTCGAATGCAGCGCCTTTCACCAGGGCCGGGGGCACCGAGATCACCGAAGCACTGGCCGGATGTTCGGCCACCGCCTGGCGAACGGTATCGTAAACGGGAACCCCGTGCACGTTCTGGCCCTGTTTGCCCGGCGTACACCCGGCTACCACCTGAGTGCCGTAGTCCATCATATCTTTGGTGAAGGAGGCCGCCTCACGCCCGGTGATGCCCTGGATGATAACCTTTAGATTCTTGTCTGCAAGTATTGCCATTTCTCTTTGCCTACCTTTGGGTTCTTTCAACGGCAAACTTGGCCGCTTGATCGATGGATACGGTGCGGTCCACGTAAGGCACCCCGTATTTTTTGAGAATCTTGAAGCCCTCTTCCTCCCAGGCGCCGGGCACCCTGAATACGGCGATGGCTTTAGCCGGGTCTTTGCCCGCGTCCAACACACCTGCAACAATGCCTCGGGCGATGAGATCCACCCGGGTATTGCTGACCACGTTCATAATCACGGAAACGTTCTCTACCCCGGGTTTGGAAAGGATGTGGCTGGTGAGGTGGCGCACCTTGCTCACCGAAGGGTTGCCGCCGATCTCGCAGTAGTTGGCCGGTTCACCGCCGTGCTGCTTTACGGCGTCAAAGGCGGTGAGTGATGCACCGCCGCCGCCAATGATCAGGCCCAGATTTCCGGGAAACTCAATGACCCGTCCGGCTACGCCCCGGTGGTCGGCACTGTCTATCTCGGCTGCCCTGGCTTCGAATTCGGTTGTCTTCTTCTCGGACTCAAAACGTCCCTTCTCATTTTCCAGAGCTGATATCTCAGGATGGCGGAACAGGGCGTCGTCTTCGATGTCGGCATGGCAATCCAGGGCCATGACCTTTCCGTCACTGCAAACCACCAGGGGGTTGACCTCCAATATGGTGCAGTCGTAGCGCAAGAAGATGTCTGCCAAATTGGCCAGTACAGATCCCAAAGCCACCAAAGGCCGGCCATGGATGCCGGCTTGTGCCATGAGCTCCCGGGCTTGATGCTGCATGAGCCCTTCCCTTGCGGAAAAGTGCCGCTTGCAAACCTTTTCAGGCTCCCGGGCAGCCAGCTCTTCGATGTCCACGCCGCCCTCGGCGCTGAAAATGGCCAGTGGCAACTTGGCCACGGTGTCATAGGTAAGGGCCAGGTAGTATTCAGCAGATATATGGGCCTGTTCTTCGGCCAGTACGCGCGTAGCCCTGTAGCCCCGAAAGGGGGTGGTCATTAGCTTTTCGGCCATTTCTCCGGCCTGGGTCTCGTTATGGACCACCCGTATCCCGCCGGCCTTACCACGGCCACCCAGGGGAATTTGAACTTTTAAAACCAGCGGGAATTTTAAATCTATTTTGTCAGAGCCTGACACCAGCTGGCTTTTGGGCACGGTGATTTTGTGCCGGGAAAGTATTTCTTTGGCTTCGAATTCCAGTAAGCGCATGTTGTCCTCGGTTGTTTGTCGGCTGTCGATTGTCGACAATACAATCGGTAATTCCCAGTTGTCAAGTAGAAAATAGCGGGAGACGGAAAATTTTAATTTTTAGAGGGAGTGGGGACAGGCGCGTGACGATCGGTAAACGTATCCCAGGCTTTCATGTTTATCAGGCCATGTAACGCTCAAGCTTATGGCTCAATGAAACCGGCCAGACTTCCTCAAAGAGAAATGCCTGGATCTCTTCCTTGGTAAGACTTTTCATAATGTCCCCCGGCAGATCCCTCAAGACTTCCATACGGCCGGGAAGCGGTTCCTTATTTTTGCTTGTTTTTTCTTCTTCCATAGTTGCAGGGGTCTCCTCAAACAGAAAAAATTATTAGAAACGAATATCCAATATCGAACAAGGAATGTCCAATTATGAAGTTTTCCTTCGACATTCGTTATTCCTTGTTCGATATTCTGCGGTTCAGAAGTTCTTATCCCAGATAGGCCTCCTTAACCCGCGGGTTTTTCAGCAGTTCAGCACTCTTGTCCTCAAGGACCACCCGGCCCGTTTCAATGACGTAGCCGTAATCCCCCAGTTCAAGGGCGGCGGTTGCATTCTGTTCCACCAGAAGGATGGTCAACCCGTCGTCCCGTATTTGACGGATGATGGCCATGATCTGTTCCACCACCAGCGGCGCCAGCCCCAGGGACGGTTCATCCAGCAGAAGCAACCTGGGAGACGCCATGAGCGCCCGGGCCATGGCCAGCATCTGCTGCTCCCCGCCCGATAGGGTGCCGCCGCTCTGCCCGGATCGCTCTTTCAGGATGGGAAAAAGGGTAAAAGCCTTTTCCATTAACGTCAGGATTTTTTTCCTGTCCCTGAGGAGGTAGGCGCCCAGGAGCAGGTTTTCCCTCACCGAGAGGTCCGGGAATATGCGGCGCCCTTCAGGCACCTGCACGACGCCGCGCCGGACGATCTCTTCGGGCGGCAGTTTAGAAATGGAATCACCCTGGAGAATGATGTTCCCCTGCCTGATGCCCTGAATACCACTGATGGCCATGAGGGTGGTGGATTTCCCTGCACCGTTTGCACCGATCAGGCAGCAGATGCTTTTTTCTTTTACATGCAGGGATATGCCTTTGAGCGCATGGATTTTTCGATAATAAATGTGCACATTTTCAAGCTTCAGCATTCGCCTTTGCCCCTTCCGAGGTAGGCGTCAACGACTTTTTGGTTTTCCCGAACCGCATCGGGTGTCCCTTCGGCGATCAGTCTGCCATAATCGAAAACGTAGATGTAATCCGCCAGATTCATCATGACTTTCATGTCGTGCTCAATAATCAGCACGGCGATGCCGTTTTTCCGTATTTTTCGAACCAGGCGAATCAATTCTGCCGATTCTCTGGCGTTCATGCCCGCCGCCGGTTCATCAAGGAGAAGGAGTTCCGGTCCGGATGCGAGGGCCCGGGCGATTTCCAATCGGCGCTGTTCGCCGTAAGCCAGTGTATCGGCAAGATCAAAGGCCCGTTGGTCAAGACCCACAAAACGGAGGAAATGAAGGCCCTTCTTTTCGGCCAGTCTCTCTTCTTTTTTTTGAAACCGGGTTCTAAAAAGTGTTTTACCCAATCCGGAATGCATGCGACCATGCCGGCCGATCTTTACATTGTCCAGAACGCTCAGGTTGAAAAAAAGGCGTATGTTCTGAAATGTCCGGGCCATCCCCATTCGGCAGACCGCATCCGGGCTCGTTCTGAATCCATAAATCCTGCGCACTTTTTTAGTACACAGAACCCCTGTAAAATAGAGGCTGAAAAGACCTGCCATCACCCCCCAGGGGATGGACAAATAGCAAAGCGGCAACCGGGTCAGAATCAGCACATCCCCTGGGTTCTGGCGGGTGAGAAACCAAATAGAAAAACAGAAATCGGACAGGAGAAAAATAAACATGAGCCCCCATGCCCAGATTTCATGGCGCAGGAGTCCCCGGACCAGCAGAAATCGAATGGAAAAAACAAAAAGTCCCAACAGGAACAATTCGACTTTAAAAAAAGTCTGCGGCAGGAAAAAGGACCAGAAAAGGGGGAGCCGAATGAAGCCCAGTATTAGGAATATGAAGGCGAAAATTCGAATTCGCTTCTTCGCAATGGTTGAAGTGCGGGTGGCCAGGGGAATGTTCTTGAATTCGATTAGTCCGCCGGTGGGATGGTATAGGCATGAGAGGCAGTTGAAAAAGGTGGTTTTTCCAGCGCCGTTGGGGCCAATGATACCCACGATCCGTTCCGGTTCCACCTCGAGGGCGATCTCATTTAGAGCCAGCAGCCCGCCAAAGGACTTGGATAGATTCTTAACTCTGAGAAGAGGGTCCATTTGGCATCTACTCCACGTCGCCCAGCAAACGGGCTTTTGACTGTTCGGCTTTACGGCTCCTGGAGAGCTGGAACGGTATAAGCCCCTCGGGTCGCAACCGCATCATCAGGACCAGAAGCAATCCGTAAATCAGATAGCGGGCATTGAACATGCCCTGGGGCAGAACGGCGCGCAGGATCTCACTTAGGGGGATCAGAATCAGGGCCCCCAGCATGGTGCCGGCGATACTGCCCATGCCCCCGAATACGATGAGGCAGAGAATCAGAATGGATTCCCAGAATTTGAACATGTCCGGGTGGATAAATCGAAACCACTTGGCATAAAAAGCACCCCCCATGGCGCCGATGGCGGCGCTGGCGGCAAAGGCCATCACCTTGTAGCGGATGAGACTGATGCCGCAGCACTGGGCGGCGATTTCGTCCTCCCGAATGGCGAACCATGCCCTCCCGAGCCTTGAATTCTCAAGGCGCACCACCACCAGAACCACCAGGAGGAGAAACAGGGCCAGATAGAAATATTGCCAGCCGTGGGTAAATGAATAACCGAAAATAGCGGGCGGCGGAATCCCCGGCAACCCCATGGGGCCGCGGGTTAGCCAGAGTTCGTTACGAAGGAGCAGGACCACCAGTTCGGAAAACCCGAATGTCACGATGGCGAAATAGTCTCCCGTCAGGCGAAGGGTGGGCGCTCCCAGCAGAACACCCCAGAGAGCGCCGTTGGCCGCTGCAAGGGGCAGAATCACCCACAGGCTGAGATCGTAATGGATGGCCAGCAGCCCGGAGGTATAAGCACCGATCCCGTAAAACCCCACATAGCCGAGATCCAAGAGACCCGTGAACCCGGGAACGATATTGAGGCCGAGAGCCAGGATCATATATAAAAGTGCTGTGGTCAGCACCCGCAACAGGTAGTTACTGGAAAGTCCAAGGGGAATCCACGGCAGGATGATTGCCAGCACCAGCAGCGCCACATAAAGAACCCGGGGGTTTTTTGAGAACAAAGCCATCACACTTTTTCCCCCGTCTGTTTCCCGATGAGGCCCGAGGGCTTAAAGAGGATGACGGCAATCATGACAGCGTAGGAAATACCGTCCCGGTACTCGGATGAAATGTATCCGGCGCCCATTACTTCGGCAATCCCCAGGACGCCGCCCCCCAACATGGCGCCGGGAACGCTGCCGATGCCGCCCAGAACCGCGGCGGCAAACGCTTTGATGCCGGCCACGTAACCCATGGTGGGAAAGATGGCATTGTAATAAAGCCCCACCAGAATCCCCGCCATACCGCCCATGGCTGAACCGATGGCAAAGGTGAAGGAGATCACGCGATTGACCCCGATTCCCATGAGAGCGGATGCGGTTTTGTCCTGTGAAATGGCGCGCATGGCCATGCCGATTCTGGTTTTGTGGATGGTCAGATGAAGGATGATCATGGAGGACAGGGTAATGGCCAGAATAAACAGTTGAAGCCAGCTTAACGACACATCCCCAAAGGTGATGGCAGACTCTGAAAAAAATGCCGGCAGAATATCCCTGGGATATGATTTGATCTGGCTTCCCCAGATCAACATCGCCATGTTCTGTAGAAATATGGACATCCCGATGGCGGTTATTAGCGCCGCCAGCCGGGGCGCCTTTCTAAGGGGACGGTAGGCCACAAAATCGAGAATAATACCCAGAAGGGCGCAGATCAAAAGGGTCAGGATAAAGGCCAGAAAAAACGGCATCCCCAGAACAGCCACCAGGGTGTAGGCGAGAAATGCGCCCAGCATATAGACTTCACCATGGGCGAAATTGATTAGCTGAATAACCCCATAAACCATGGTGTAGCCCACGGCAATGAGGGCGTAAACGCCCCCCAGGGTGATGCCGTTCACCAGCTGTTGCAGAAAAAGACTGGATTGATCCAGAAGGCTTTCCAACCGTCATGCCTTATTGTAACTGTTTTTCCGCCCCGATCCATTTGCCGTTCTTGATCTCTTTGATAAAGGCCTCTTTGAGGCAATCCCCGTTCTCGTCGAAATAGGTTTTGCCCGCCACCCCGTCATAGGCCTTTGCCTTGCTGTCAATGGAGACCAGGTATTCCCGAACTTTTTCCCTGTCCTGTCCCGCTTTGGCGATGGCGGCAGCGGCAATCCCAACCGCATCGTAGGTGTTGGCCGCGAACCAGTTGGGATCGATGCCGAATTTTTTCCGGTAGGCTTTGATGAACCCGGCGGCATTCGGTCCGGCTTTGTCGGGAATGAAAGGGGTCGTTACGAAAAGACCCTCCGCATCGGGGTTTTTCAGCATGAGATTGTCGTCTAAACCGTCGGCTCCCAGAAAATCCACATTTTTAATTCCCAAGCTTCTGGCCTGGGAAATGATAAGGGTCCCCTGGGGGGCATACCCGGGAATGAATATGGCATCCGGTTTCATCATTTTGAATTTGGTGAGCTGGGGTTTGAAGTCTGTGGTTTCAGCCGTGTAGGCTTCTTTTCCTAAGATTCGGATGCCGTTTTTCTTGGCCTGTTCCATAAAAGCCTTCATCAGCCCCATGGAATAGTCATTCATTTCATAAAAGATGGCCACCTTTTTGTAGCCTTTGACATTCTTGGCATACTTGGCCAGGAACAGCCCCTGAAAGTCATCTTTATAGACATTTCTAAAATAATAAGGGCTGCTCTTGCCTAAGGTTATGTTGGTGGAGGCCGGCGAGATGGCGGGAAGTTTGGCTTCCTTGTAAATGGGTAGCGCCGCCAGGGATGCCGAGCTGCAAAGATGCCCAACGACCACTGACACTTCAGGATCGCCCGCCAGTTTAGTGGCCACTGTTGCCGCTTCCTTGGGATCGCACAGTTCGTCTTCCAGAACAACCTCAACCTTTCGGCCGTTGATGCCGCCTGCCGCGTTGATTTCCTCGGCTTTGAGCAGGGCGCCGTTTTTCATGCCTTCGCCAAAAGAAGCCAGGGGCCCCGTAAAGGGCGCGGCCAGGGGAATTTTGATGGAATCCGCCCATGAAGGACAAGTCAAAAACACCCAGAAACATAGAAAAAAGCCCAGTTTTTTCATAATCATCCTCCCCAAAAAAAAGGTTTATCTTCTGAGAACACTATCCTTGATCCGCTTGATATGACCGCGCCCCATCCCTTTTACTTCGCAACCCAGTTCGAAATACCGCCGGATTTTCTCATCATCCAGAATACCGAAGCAATCCACCACGGCCAGGGGTCCGCCGGCCATTGTTACGACTTCGTCAGGCGAAAGGTCCAGGTAAGGGCGATGGCGAACGGCCAGAATGACCGCATCCGCCCCTTTAACCGCTTCCGTCAGATCCTTTGTCATTTGAAAGTCGATAAAGTGGTCCTGGTTACGGAAAAACCTCGACCAGCTGGCGCCAACGGCCGGATACGTTTCCTGTTTTTCCAGCTCCCACCAATGCTGCACATAAGGATCATGGGCCTTGATTTCGGCTCCCATTTCGGTGAGCTTTCGAGCGATGATCTCACTGCCGCTGTACCGGGTGTCTCCCACATCCTCCCGGTAGGATGCGCCCAGCAGGGTGATCTGGCTTGCCGCAACGATCCGACCCATGTTCCTGAGGGCGTCACGCACCAGCTGGGCGGCGTGGAGCGCCCGGGTATCGTTGATATTGATGGCCTCGGGGGTGATCTTGAAAATATCGTTTTCAAAGCCCATGAGATGCTTGTAGGCCCACAAGCCCAAGCCCCCGTCTTTGGGAAGGCAGTACCCCCCGATACCGGGTCCGGGGAACAGGATATTGCTGTGGGTGGGCCGTATTTTAATGGCGTCGATGACCTTGACGATATCGACCCCGTTGGTTTCGGAAAAGAGACTCCATTCATTCAGAAACGCCAGGATGGTGGCCCGGTAGCTGTTCTCCACGATTTTGCAGGTTTCGCTCTCGATGGGCCTGTCCAGTACGGTCATGGGGTAATCTTCAACATTGAGCACCTGGGAGAGAAACTGGGTGACCCTTTCCCGGCTCTCGGGGTTGATGCCGCTGCAGACCCGCCAGAAATCCCGTACCGAGCGCACATATTCTTTTCCCGGCATGACCCGTTCATAACTGTGGGCCAGAAGCGGGTCCGCTTCAATGCCCCGGGCCTTAAACCCCTTTTTAATCAACGGATAGGCCACATATTCTGTGGTTCCGGGCGGTACGGTGGTTTCGATCAAAACAAGGCAATGGGGGGATATTTTCTTGCCGATAATTTTAAAACTGTCCTCCAGAGCGCCAATCTCCGCGAACCCTGTTTTCAGGTCGCCCAGATCCTGCTTCAGAAAATCACACTGCACATCCACCACCAGCACGTCCGCAAGGGAGAGGGCATCATGGGTAAATGTGGCGATAAGGGTCTTTTTTTCTGTGACGCACCGCTCGATCAGAGGGGCCACTTCCGGGTCTTCCGCCTTGATGGGGCTCACCCCACGGTTGAAAAGGGGAATTTTCCAGAAGCTTCGGGTACTGGGGCGCTGCATGCCGATGACAAACTTATTGGGGTTGCCGGTTTCCGGGTCAACGGAGTCTGCCACCACACCGGCCATGACGGCACCCACAAACCCCAGGCCCATGACCACCACAATTTCGTGCCCCCGGTCGCGGTGTTCCTGTGCCAGTTGTTTCAACCTGTCAAATTCCCGGGCACTCTCTTCTTCGGTGGGAAGGTTGAATTTCTCCCCTTCCGGGCTGATTGAATATTCCATGTGAAATTCGCCTTAATTCAAATATTTATGCAACGTCCAGAAATTCCGGAACCATTGGGAAGTATCTGGTCTGAAGAATCAAAATATTTTAATAGATAATTGAGATACCGAGGAATGTCAAGCAGAAGGGTGTGACGGTGCGGCAGGAAAAAACCCTTGACAATTATCTGAAAATCCTGTCTATTTATCAATTCACGTTTGTATTTTATGGGGTGTCTGGTTGAAGATTATGAAAAACGGGCGCTGTTGGCTGTTACGGTCGCCGGCGGACAGAACAACAGGCATCCTCCTGATAAGACGTTATAAAAGCATACCGGGCCAGGGTATGATCTAACCCTGACCGATCTTCTCGTCTTCAAGATTTCGGTGGATCTCGTGCATCAGGAAATCCCGGCAATGCCTGACCTTTTAAATGGTCGGAGGATGCCGGCACAACACCAGTCGCCGCCCCCGTTTGCGCGCGTTGCTGAAAACATAGACGCACAGTATTTATAAGGAAAAAGGAGGAGTTAAAAAATGGGTATTAAGACAAAAGATGAGTACATTGAATCTCTGCGGCAGATGAAACCCGTGGCCTACATGTTTGGCGAACGCATCACCAACGTGGTGGACAATCCGCGCCTTCGAGCGGGCATTGAAGCCACCGGCGCCACGTACGAAATTGCTGAAAAAGACGAATATCGGGACATGGTCGTTACCGAAAGCCCCCTGATCAACGAGAAGGTCAACCGTTTTACGCTGCCCCCTTCCTCCGTCGAAGATCTGGTGGCCCGGGTAAAGGTCAACCGGGGCTTGGGAAATTACGTAGGCACCTGCCACCAGCGGTGTACCGGGCTTGACTGTTTGTGTACCCTGTCCATCGTCTGTTATGACATCGACAAGAAATATGGCACCCATTACCACGACAATTTCAAGACGTTTCTCAAGTATGTCCAGGAGAACGATCTCACCTGCAACGCCGGTGTCACCGACGTAAAAGGGGACCGTTCCAAAGGTCCCAAGGACCAGGATGACCAGGACATGTACCTGCGGGTGGTGGAAAAAAGGGATGACGGCATTGTGGTTCGCGGCGCCAAGGCCCATCAGACCGGGTCCCTTTCCGCCCACGAGATCATCGTGCTCCCCACCCGGGCCATGCGAAAAGGCGATGAGGACTATGCGGTTTCCTTTGCCATTCCCGCAGATACCAAAGGGTTGATCCATGTGGTGGGAAGATCCAGTTTGGACGCAAGGGAACTGGATGGATGCGATACGGGCAACCAGTTGTATTCCAAATACTGTCCCACCCTGATTTTTGACGACGTATTCGTGCCCTGGGACCGGGTGTTCATGTGCGGAGAGGTGGAGTTCGCCGTGGATATGGTGGTCAAATTTTCCTCCTTTCACCGCCAGAGCCACGGGGGCTGCAAGTCCGGAAAAATCGACTGCATGATCGGAACGGCCCTGAACATGATGGACTATAACGGCACCACAAGGCCGAGTCACCTGAAACAGAAAGTTATTGATATGATCCACCGGGCCGAGACCCTGTACGGCTGTTGCCTGGCGTCCTCCTACGAGGGGAGCGAGCAACCGTCGGGCACCTATTTTATCGACACGGTCCTGGCCAATGCGTCTAAAATTCACGAAGGTAAAGAAATGGCCGAAGCCACCCGGTTGATGATCGATGTGTGCGGCGGATTTGTTTCGGACCTCCCTTCCGACCGGGATTTTGAAAACCCGGAAGTGGGTCACCTTCTCAAAAAATACATGAAGGGCGCCGATGGTGTCCCCGTTGAGAAGAGGGTCAAAATGTATCGCCTGGCGGAGAAGCTGGCCATGGAAAGCGCAGACACCATCTCCGATATCCATGGCGGCGGTTCACCGGAAGCCCACCGGGTGACCATCTTCCGGGAAACCAACGTGGAAAAGAAGAAAAAGGCCTCCCAAAGGTTGGCCGGTATCGAAAGCTGATGGCCAACGCTTACGATGTTCTGATTATTGGGGCCGGCGTTGTGGGAAACGCCATCGCAAGGGAGCTGTCCCGTTACCGGTTAAATGTGGGGGTCCTGGAAAAGGAACTGGATGTGGGCATGGGTACCAGCTCCCGGAACAGCGGGGTGGTGCACTCCGGCATCCACTACAAACCCGGCACCCTGCGGGCGAAACTGAATGTTCTGGGAAACGAGCTTATGGCGGGGCTCTGCCGGGATCTGAAGGTCAAAATTCAGTATATCGGCAAACTTACGGTGGCCCAGGACCAGGTGGATATTGAAACCCTTGAGGCATTGAAAGCCCAAGGGGAGGCCAACGGCGTGCCGGGCCTTGAAATCATAGATGTGGAGCGGATGCAGCAGATCCAGCCCGGGGTCGGCGGTATTCGCGCCCTCCACTCTCCCACCACCGGTATTATCTGCCCCTATGGCTTGACCATCGCCCTGGCTGACAACGCCCGTGAAAACGGTGTGGATTTTCACCTGGGTTCCCGGGTGACCGGCATTTCAAAGAAGGAAGACGGCTTTCAGGTGAAAACCGCCGGGGGCGGCTCATTTGAATCCAAGGTGCTCATCAATGCCGCGGGTCTTTACAGCGACGCCATCTGCAAAATGCTGGGTCTTAGCGAGTATACCCTCTATCCCTGCCGGGGGGAGTACCTCATCCTGGACAAACGTTTAAACGGAAGTCTCTCGGTCTTGATCTATCCGGCTCCCAGAAAAGGGAGTGCGGGCCTGGGTATCCATTTGACCAACACGGTGGACGGCAACATTCTCATCGGCCCCAGCAACGAATACGTGGATCATGCGGACGATTACGCATGCACCGCCGACATTATCGACCAGCTCAAAAAGGAGGGCCGGGAACTACTTCCGGCCATCAGCACCTCTGATTTTATTCGGGGATTTTCGGGGTTAAGGCCCAAGCAGGCGCCACCTTCGGTGAAGGGTTTCAAGGAATTCGTCATTGAAAGCCGGAAGGACATTCCCGGTTTCATCAACCTGGTGGGTATTGAGAGTCCAGGGCTGACCTGCTCCCCGGCCATTGCACTCATGGTTCGGGATATGGTGGGTGAAAAACTTCCCCTTGAGGAGAAGGGGCTCTTTGTGGCGGAACGCAGCGGTTTTCCGGGATCATTCCACGATCTGCCCGAAGAAGAGAAAGCGGATCTGGTGGCACAGGATCCCGATTACGGTGAAATTGTCTGCCGTTGCGAGCAGATCACCAAACGGGAGATTCTGGCGGCAATCGAAAATCCCTTGGGCAGCAGGACCATGGCCGGAATCAAATATCGGTCCCGGGCCATGATGGGTCGATGCCAGGGGGGATTCTGCATGCCCAGAATCGTTCAGATACTGGAGAGGGATTTCGGTTATCGGCCGGAAGACTATCGGCTTTACAGCCCGGATTCGTATCTTTTTACAGGACGCGTGCGTTAGGAATAAATGAAGTATGCATGAAATAAAACGTGATTTAGTGATTATCGGCGGGGGCCCCGCGGGATTGGCTGCTGCGGCAGCCGCCCGGCAGGCGGGATGCGAAGATGTCCTCTTGATTGAACGGGACCGGATACTGGGCGGCATTTTGAACCAGTGCATCCATGATGGTTTCGGACTGCACCGGTTTGGCGAAGCCCTTACGGGCCCTGAGTACGCCCAGCGATATATTGATGAAATAAGGGATCTCCATATTGAGACCCTTCTGGGAACCATTGTGCTGTCCATGGACCGGGAGCGAAACCTCACCGTGAGTTCCAGGAAAGGCTATACCCGGATTAACGCCGGGACCGTGGTTCTGGCCATGGGATGCCGGGAACGAACCGCCGGCGCCATATCCCTGCCGGGCACACGCCCTTCGGGCATCTACACGGCGGGGGCTGCTCAGAATTTCATCAACCTGCAGAACATCATGGTGGGCCGTCGTGCGGTTATTCTCGGAAGCGGGGACATCGGGTTGATCATGGCCAGAAGAATGACCCTTGAAGGGGCAAAGGTGGAAGCGGTTTTTGAAATCCTGCCCTACGCCAGCGGTTTGCCCCGAAATATTCAGCAGTGCCTCAATGATTACGACATTCCGCTTCACCTGAGCACATCGATCATCGAAGTGCATGGAAAGGACCGTCTGACCGGTGTCACCGTGGCGGAAATGGACCATTTCCAGCCTGTTCCCGGCACCGAGCGGTTTGTGTCCTGTGACACGCTGCTTCTTTCCGTGGGACTCATCCCTGAAAATGAACTCTCCGCGGGGGCATCCGTAAAAATGGAATCCAGAACCAGCGGTGCCTTTGTGGACGATACCTTCATGACCAGTATCCCCGGGGTGTTTTCCTGCGGCAATGTGTTGCACGTTCACGATCTGGTGGATCACGTTTCGGAGGAAGCTGCTCTGGCGGGAGAATTTGCCTGCCGATACCTGGGTGAAGACATTTCCCAGGCGGATACCCCCATTGTCATCGAACCCAAAAGCGGGGTCAGATATGTCCTGCCCCAGCAGGTTTCGGGAAAGAGCGACTTTACCCTGTCGCTCCGTGTGACCGAACCCTCCAGGGATCGTGCGGTCTGGGTACGGGACGGGGATCGGAAGGTCGCCCGGAAAAAGCTGGTCCGGCTGCATCCGGCTGAAATGATTCGCGTCAAAATCAAGAAAGATAAATTGGAAACCGCCAGAAAACTGGAAGTGAGCGTGGAATGAAAAGAAAAGAACTCACCTGCATCGTGTGCCCCAACGGATGTCCGCTGGAAATCGATTTTGAAGAAACACCCTCAATCCAGATCACCCAAATTGAGGGCCATACCTGCGACAAGGGACCCACGTGGGCGGAACAGGAATTGACCCGGCCCATGAGGACCATTGCCAGCAATATCCAGGTGGAAAACGGGGATTTTCCGCTGGTCAGCGTTCGAACCGACGCCCCCATTCCCAAGAACAGCATCTTTCAAGTCATGAAAGAGATTCAGTCCATCACCGTCAAAGCCCCCGTTTCCATTGGCCAGGCACTCATCGAAAATCCCGCAGGTACCGACTGCAATATCATTGCCACCCGGCATGTGAATCTTGCTTAGCCCCTTCCTCTCCCCCTGACAACTGTCCCCTGCCCCCTTTCAGGCAAATGCTTCAATTTTGTTGAATATCTTTCAATAGTTCTGGTATGCTTCCCAAAGAAACAGATCATGAGCGTGGAGGAGCAACTATTATGGCTACGAAAGCCGGCGTGGGAATGAGCCATCATCGCAATCCAATGATGGCCGGGCGGGAAGCTGTTGAAATGGCGCTTAAGGATGGCGGCATTGAAAAACCGGACTTTGTTTTCATGTTTGCAACGGTGGGTTATAACCAGCAGGCCCTGCTCAAGTCCGTACGGGAATCCAGTGGCGGAGCCCCCCTTTGCGGGTGCTCCGGTGAAGGGACCATGATCCGGGGCGAGGTGGACGAATCCAATTTTTCCCTGGTCATCATGGCCATCAGTTCGGATCAATTGCACTTCGTTAACGGAATGGGCGCAGGCCTTAAAGCCGATTCAGGGGGTGTAGGACGGAATGTGGCCGAAACCATTGCACCCGGGATACGTTCAGATGCACTGGCACTTTTTCTATTTTCGGATGGCCTCACTTTCAATTTCGATCGATTTCTCAAAGGTCTTGAAGGCACACTGAACCTGGAACAACTGCTACCTATTGTTGGCGGTGCCGCCGCAGACAACTGGCAGCTTACGCGCACGTATCAGTACTGTGACGATACGGTTTTCACAGATGGCGTTTCCTGGGCGCTGCTTTCAGGAGATGCCCGCATGGCCTGGGCCGTTAACCACGGTTGCGTCGCCACAGGTATCGCACACACCATTACCCGCTCGGAGGAAAACACCATCTATGAAATTGACGGGCGACCGGCCCTCGAGGTCCTCAAAGAGTATCTGACCGACGATGAAATTGTCGATTGGGCCAAGGCGGTCATTCACCTGACCCTGGGGTTTGAGACGCCGGGGCACATGGAAGGTTATGATGATTACATGATTCGTTTCATGCCCACCAAAGATGATGAGAAGGGGTCTTTTACCATTCCCACAGAGGTGGTGGAAGGCACCCGTATCTGGATGACCCGCAGGGATTATGATAAAGTGACCCAGGGGGTTGATAACCTGGCGGCCCGGATCAACGAACAGCTGGGCGAAAACCCTGCCCGGCTGGTGTTCCAGTTTGACTGTTGCGGCCGGGGCAAGGTGTTTGTGCGGGAGCACCAGAAGACCGCGCTTCTGGACCGACTGCAACAACAGATACCGGATGCACCCTGGATAGGCTTTTATACCCTGGGAGAAATCGGTCCCGTGGGGAAATTCAATTGTTTTCATAATTACACCGCCGTCATCGCTGCGGTTTATTAATCTTCCCGAACGTTGAACCCTCAAAGAGGTTTCTCGTCATGACCGTAATGGATTCCGAAAAGGCGTTGGCAGCGCTTCGTTCTCAGGTTGAGGAAGCCGAAAGCCGGATTGAAAAACTTCAGCAGGAAAACCGGCAGCTGAGCGGACAGGTGAAACGCCTGAGCAAGACCGAGGTTGAACTTTACGGCATCCAGGGGCAACTGGATTCCCAGATGCTGTTTTATCAACAGCTCTACGAAGTGGGTAAGCAGCTGACCACCACCACCGAGCTGGCCGAAATCCTTCAGATCACCCTTCAATTCGTTCTCTATGAACTCAATTTCGAGCGTTGCCTCATCCTCATGTATGACACACAGGAAAATGCATTCCGGGTTCAGGCCATAGATGGATATTATGACGATGAGAAACGTCCTACCGTTGAGTCCCTGAGCCTGCCGGAGGATGATCCCATCCTTGTACAGTTGCGGGATGCGCCCCAACGGATCATCTGTACCGAAAGCTGTCATGAGGAGCCGTTAAAGGTGCTGGGCCGAAAACTGGATATGGACGATTATATCCTGTTACCCCTGGGCGGAGAACCGGAGGAGCCCCTGGGTCTTCTGGCAGCTGGAAATACAGCAGATATGAGGTCATTTCAGGCAGCGGTTGAGGCGGAAGGGGACGCCGATATGGGGCTCGCCAGAATGGTGAGTCATACATCCGCCGCCATCAATAATGAAAAATTTTATCGAGCGTTGCGGGAGAGCGAAGAAAAATACAGAACCATCCTCGAAAGTATTGAAGATGGCTATTTTGAACTTGACGTTGCCGGAAGTTTTACCTTTTTCAATGAGTCCCTGTGCAGAATTCTCGGATATCCCAAAGACGAGTTAATGGGTATGAATTACCGAACCTATATGGATCAAGAGACAACAAAAAATGTATATCAAGTCTTTAACAGGGTATATACCACCGGAGCGCCGGAAAATGGCTTTGACTGGGCGGTTACAAAAAAAAATGGGGCAAAGATCAATTTGGAGAGCTCTGTATCCCTAATGGTGGATGCAGAGGGTCAGCCAATGGGGTTTCGAGGTATCGCACGTGATATCTCCGAGCGCTATCGGGCCGCAGAAGCGTTACGGGAGAACGAAGAGAAGTACCGCACACTGTTTGAAGAATCGAGGGACGCCATTTTTATCTGCGATCCCACCGGTGAAATGCTTGATGGGAATCAGGCCATGCTGGATCTTTTTGGTTATACCCGATCCGAGATGATGGCGATGAACGTCTGGGATACCAATATGAATCGGGATGATTTGGCCAGATTTGTAGCGTCCGCCGACGAGGAGGGTTCGGTCAGGGATTTTGAGACAACGGCTCGGAAAAAGAACGGCGAACCGATGAACTGCGTGATCACCGCCACTTGCCGGCGAACCGATGACGGGCGCATCCAGGTTTATCAGGGCATTGCAAGGGATATCACGAAACAGAAGCAGGCGGAAGCGGATTTGCAGAAGTATCAGGAGCATCTGAAGGAGTTGGTGGAAGAACGTACGGCGGAACTGGCGAAAGCCACCTTGGAGGCCCATCAGGCCAGGCAAGCGGCCGATGACGCCAACGAAGCCAAGAGCAGCTTCCTGGCCAATATGAGCCATGAACTGCGCACGCCCATGAACGCCGTCTTAGGCATGACACATCTGGCGCTTAAAACGGAGTTGACGCCTAAACAAGAGGACTACCTGAGCAAAATCCAGTCATCCGCCCATTCCCTCCTGGGGATTATCAATGATATTCTGGATTTCTCTAAAATTGAAGCCGGTAAGCTGGACATGGAGGCCGTGGATTTTAATCTGGAGGATGTCCTTGAGAACATGACCAACCTGATCATGGTCAAAGCCCAGGAAAAAAAGGATCTGGAGGTTTTGTTTGATATTGATCCGGCGGCGCCCAGACGCCTGGTGGGGGATCCCCTGCGCCTGGGACAGGTCCTCATTAACCTGGCCAACAATGCTGTGAAGTTCACGGAATCAGGCGAAATTGTGATTTCAGCCCATTTGTTGAACCAGGACGAAGACCGGGCAACATTGGAGTTCAGGGTGAGAGACACGGGTGTGGGCCTCACCCGGGAACAGATCGGCAGGCTCTTTCAGGCATTTACCCAAGCCGATACCTCCACCACCCGGAAATTCGGCGGTACCGGATTGGGGTTGACCATCAGCAAACGCCTGGTGAACATGATGCAGGGCGAAATCCGGGTTGAAAGCGAACCGGGAGAGGGGAGCGCCTTTATCTTCACCACGGTATTTGGCTTTGGGCGGGAAAAAGATCAGAGCCGATTCAGCCCGTCACCGGACCTTCGGGGTATGAAGGTTCTGGTGGTGGATGACAATGCCACTTCCAGGGAAATCCTGGAGGGAATTCTGGCCTCCTTTTCTTTTAAGCCGACCCTGGCCTCTTCCGGCGAAGAAGGCTTGACGGAACTTGCTGGAGCCGATGCAGATGATCCCTATGAACTGGTGATCATGGATTACAAAATGCCGGGAATGGATGGTATTGAAGCGGCCCGGAGTATGAAGCAGAACACACAACTGAGTCGAATTCCGGCCGTTATCATGGTGACCAATTATGGCGGTGAAACGGTGATGCAGCAGGCCGACGAAGCCGGGTTGGACGGATTTCTTTTAAAACCCGTAAACCCTTCAGTTCTGTTTGATGCCATCATGCATGCCTTTGGCAGGGAGGCGCCCCGATCCTCTCGGGCGGTTCAGGAAGATGCTTCTGGATTGGAGGCGCTCAGCCGGATTCGGGGGGCACGGGTGCTCTTGGTGGAAGACAACGAGATCAATCAGCAGGTGGCCGGCGAAATTCTTGCGGCCGCGGGCCTCCAGGTTTCACTGGCCAACAATGGTCAGGAAGCGGTGGATGCTGTAAAAAATGATGATTTTCATGCAGTCCTCATGGATGTGCAAATGCCGGTCATGGACGGATATGCGGCTACCCGTGAAATCCGCAGATGGGAAGAACAATTCCGAAATCCGCAATCCGCAATCCCCATTCCAATCATTGCCATGACCGCACATGCACTGGCCGGTGATCGGGAGAAATCCCTCGAAGCGGGGATGAACGATCATGTGTCCAAACCCATCGATCCCGAACTGCTCTTTGAAACCCTTTTGAAATGGATCAGGAAATCCCCTGGCGGGCAGCCGGGGCAGGAATGCTCCGTGGAAACGGATCCTGCATCTCATGCGCCTTGTGATGAATCGGATTTTCCCGAGCTTGACGGCATCCATGTGGCCATGGGTCTCAAGCGCCTCCTGGGCAACGAGACATCGTATCGGCGGATTCTTTTACGATTTGGCCGGGAGTTTGAAAATGCGGCAGATACCCTCAAAGATCTGGTAAATCGCGCAAAATACGAAGAGGCCGAGATTCTGGCCCACTCCATTAAGGGCGCCGGTGGAAATCTGGGAGCTGAAACACTTCAGGCGGCAGCTGCGGTCCTGGAGAAAGGTTTCAAAGATGGTGAAAAGGCATTGCCCAAGGAAGCGTTTGATCATTTCAAAAAGGAGCTGGGGAAGGTTATGATCGCTTTGATGGCGCTTAGAGAGGATGATCCGTCCGCGCCCGAGATGCTGGAAACCCCCGCAGGAATAGATCCCCAGGTGGCTGAGGCATTTGCTGCCCGCATAAGAGAGGCCGCAGAAATGGGAGATGTTATGGCATTGTCTCAAGTGGGCGCCGAACTGTCGGCTCGAACGGACGGCTCGAATGTATATGGCGCAAAAATCAGCCGTCTTGCGGATGATTTCGATTTTGATGGCCTTCTGGAAATGGCGGATGACCTGGCAGCAACGGCCCCGTCCCGAGGAGTGTGAAATGACCGGTGACACAATGGAATCTTCAAACAACCCTGAAAAGCCCGAACTCATTCTGCTGGTGGATGATAATACCACAAACCTGCAGGTGCTGCATGAAACCCTGGCCGGAACCGGTCACAAATTTCTCATTGCCAAGAACGGTGAAAGCGCCCTTACCATTTCTCAAAAGGCCAAGCCATCCCTGATCCTTCTGGATATTATGATGCCGGGGATGGACGGTTTTGAGGTGTGTCGCCGATTGAAAGCGGATCCCGGAACGGAGGCCATTCCGGTCATCTTTCTGACGGCCCTGGATGATACCGAAGACAAAGTGAAGGGGTTTTCCCTGGGAGCGGTGGATTTTGTGTCGAAGCCGTTTCAGGCCGAAGAGGTGATCGCCCGGGTGAACACCCATCTGACCATCAGCCGATTAAGAAAATCCCTTGCAGAGAAAAACTGGGAATTGACGTCCGTAAACGATCTTTTGGAAGAACGTGTTCGAGCGCGGACCCAGGAACTGGCCGAATTGAACCACATTTACGAACGGTTCGTACCCCGGGAATTCATCAGCTTGCTGAAAAAGAAAAGCATCCGGGAAATTCGACTGGGAGACCAGATCAAGCAACAGATGACAGTCATGTTTGCCGACGTTCGCGGCTGGACAACCCTTTCTGAGGCCATGTCGCCCCAGGACAATTTCAAGTTTATCAACGGGTATCTGCGGCGCGTGAGCCCGGTCATAGAGAAGCATCACGGGTTCATTGACCAGTATTATGGGGACGGTGTCATGGCGCTTTTTCCCGACAGCCCCGATGATGCGGTGATGGCGGCCATTGCCATGCACGGGGTTGTGGATGAATACAACGAAGAACGGCAATCTCACGGACTTCTCCCCATGGGTATCGGCGTGGGTCTTCACCTGGGCGATTTGATGCTGGGGATCATCGGGAGCGAAGATCGTATGCAGGGTGCGGTGGTGTCGGATGATGTCAATCTGGCGGCAAGGCTGGAGGGACTGACCCGGATTTACGGTTCTTCGGTTACTTTAAGTGAGCTGACCTTTACCCAATTGAAAGATCCGCATCGATACATGCACCGCTTTGTGGATAAGGTTTCCGTCAAAGGAAAGAAGAAACCGGTGTCCGTGTATGAGGTTTATGATGGGGATCCCAAAGAGATGGCGGTATTGAAAGAGGAGACCAAAGGAGAATTCGAAGCGGGTTTACAGCTTTACTATGACAGAAAGTTTTCCGAAGCCAGCGTCAAATTCAGCCGGGTGCTGCAAAAAAACCCGGAAGACAAGGCTGCCCGAATCTATCTGGAACGGTGCGCCCGTTATATGGTGAATGGGGTTCCTGAGGACTGGACCGGGGTGGAAACCTTGACGAAAAAATAGGACACGCTTTTACTTGAGTCTTTTTTTGCGGCAGCTACCCCATTTCAGGAGTTTATTATGGATGATACGAACTCACAAAATAAGTTTATGCTGATTCGTTATTTCTTGACCATTTTTGTGATTGCTGCAGCTGTGGTAATGGGTTCTGTAACGGGTTTTTATTATTATGAAAAAGGGGATTATCTGTCACGCTTGAAATTGGAAGAGCGGGTGAATGTAAAGCTGGAAAAAGCGTTGATTGAGAACAACCTGGATGAGATCATTTCGGACCTCAGATTTTTGGCCCAACAGAATGAACTCCTCCGGATGCTGGATCAAGAACCAGCAGGGGCAGAATACAAAGGTTTGATGGCCAAGGAATATCTGGAGCTTAGCCGACACAAACAAAAATACGATCAGATTCGGTTCATTGATGTTGTGGGAATTGAAAAAGTCAGGGTGGATTATAAGAACGGTGATCCGGCCATTGTTCCGGAACATGGGCTGCAAAATAAGGGAACCCGATACTACTTCACAGATACCCTGGAACTTTCTCGGGAAGAAATATTCATTTCCCCCTTTGATTTGAATGTGGAGCACGGCAAGATTGAAGAACCCTTGAAACCGATGATCCGATTGGGAACCCCTGTTTTCGACCGGAAGAATCGAAAACAGGGGATTGTTATCCTCAATTATCTGGGCGACAGATTGCTCAAGGCTCTCGATGAGGGCGCCGAAATGTCTCCCGGAAAAGCCATGCTTATCAATTCAGACGGCTATTGGCTTTCCAGTCCAAATGCCGATGATGAATGGGGTTTTATGTTCCCGGAAAGAAAAGATCGACAATTTTTTTCAGACTTCCCGAAGGTATGGAAGAAAATTCTTTCATCAGAGGAAATCCAGATCGAAAATGAAAAGGGGTTATTTACTTCCGCCACCGTTTATCCGGTGATTGAAAAATTCAAAAGCAGTTCAGGGTCGGCAGATGCCCACGGGGGTAGCTACACGCGCTTAAAATCCGACGAGTATTTTTGGAAAGTGATTTCTTATGTTCCCGATGAAAATTTGCGGAAGGACATCCAAGGCCTTCAAAAGAAGCTCCTCCTATTGATCCTTATTTTGCTCCTGCTGGTAGGGATTTCTTCCTGGATCATCGCTCGGGATATGGTGAGGCGAAAATCGTATCAGATGGAACTTTATCGATCCGCGAATTTCGATAAATTAACGAATGTGCCGAATCGGGCTCTTTTTCTCGATCGACTGGATCAAACCCTGAAGCAATCTGAACGATATAAACGGAGTTTTGCTTTGCTTTTTATCGATCTGGATGGTTTTAAATCGGTGAATGACACATTGGGCCACGATGCGGGGGACGAACTGTTGATCAAAACTGCGGAAAGGTTGCAGGACTGCGTTAGAGTCGCGGATACGGTGGCTCGAATCGGAGGGGATGAATTCACGGTTATCCTTAGCACCATAGCATCCATCGATGATATACAGATGATTGCCAAGAAAATCATTCAGGCTTTGTCTACGTCTTTTAATATCGGAAATCAGAAAGCACAAATCGGGGCCAGCATCGGGATCAGTGTATATCCTGACAATGGAGGGGATGCGGAAATTCTATTGAAAAAGGCAGATGATGCCATGTATATAGCTAAAAAAGCAGGGAAAAACGACTACAGGATGAGCTCCATATGAAGCCCCATATCTTCCTTACCAACGGCCGGGTGGTCAATGTATATTCAGGAGAGATCCTGCCGCACAACGTGTCGGTTTCAGGTGAAAAAATCTCTTATGTGGGACCATCTGAAGATCTGATAAGTCCTGAAACCCGGGTGATTGATGTCAAGGGAAGCTTTATCCTTCCGGGTTTTTTTGATGCTCACGCTCACGCGGATCTTTTCTACCACCCGTTTTCCTACGCCAATCACGTGGTCACCAGGGGGACCACGGGTTTTTTTAATGACGGCCACGACCTTGCCAATGCCATGGGTGCGACGGCATACCTGAAAACCATGAATCAGCTCTCAAATGGTTTTCTCAGTGCTTATACGGGTATTCCCGCAGCCGCCCCGCCATACCCCGAAGTTGAAGGTGGCGACCTCTGGTCTGATGACGATCTTGAAAAAGCCTATGCCTTTGACAATGTGCTTTCCCTCAGTGAAATTACGCCATATCTCAGGTTGATCAGTGGGGAACCTGCTCTCAAAAAACGGGTTCAGATGGCCCGGGAGAAAGGACGGCTGGTGGAAGGGCACACCACGGGTGCCAATTGGGACAAACTGAATGTTCTGGCCATGGCAGGTGTTACCTCCTGCCATGAATCCCTGAAGGCGGAAGATGCATTTGAAAGATTGCGGCTGGGGTACACTGTGATGCTGCGCCATGGCTCCATCCGGCAGGACCTGCCTTATCTGGCGGAAGCGGTTCACCGTGCAAAAGCGTTTGATACCAGCAGAATCATGTTGGTGACCGACGGTATTTTTCCGGACCACCTGATTTCCTGGGGCAATATGGACTGGGTGGTTGCGGAAGCCGTAAACCAGGGCATCGATCCGGTCCGGGCCATACAGATGGCCACCATCAACCCGGCGCGCTATTTTCGATTGGACCACCTGCTGGGAGGGGTTGCGCCAGGCCGAATGGCGCACCTTCTGGTGGTGGATTCCCTGGAAAAACCGACACCCAGGCTGGTGTTATCCAAGGGGGCCATCGCGGCCGAGGACGGTGTTTTGACTGTTGCGCCATTGCCCACCCCGGATGCGGACATGGGGAATCGGCCCTTCAATATGGGTCCTTTGAGTGTGGAAATGTTTCAAGTGGCCCATCGCAAATCCCTTGAAAGAGTCCCCGTGATTAAAATCGTCAACCAGACCGTCACGACCCTTGGGGAAGCCCGTCTCAGGGTTCAAAATGGCGTTTATCAACCGGAAGAGGACACTCTGGCAGCGACTTTGATCAGCAGGGACGGGGCCATGAGGGGTCAGGGATTTGTTCAAGGTTTTTGCTCGGGATTATCAGGATTGGCCTCCACGGTCGCCCATGAAACCCATGGACTACTGGTGATGGGTCAGGGAGCGGCGGATATGGTCCGGGCGGCCGAAGATGTGCTGGAAATGGGCGGCGGAATCTCCATGGTCCGGGATGGCGTTGTACAGGCTCGGGCTTCCCTTCCCGTGGGAGGTGTTTGTTCAGGGAAAAGTGTCCCGGATCTGGCTCAGGAAATCACGACTTTTCACAGCCTGCTGGCGGATTCAGGATGTACGTTGACCTATCCGCTCTGGACCCTCGGGTTTCTTACCTTTACCTCCGTATTGAAGGTAAGGCTTACGTATCGGGGGGTATATGATGTTAAGGCTGAAAAGATTATTTTTTAGTTAATTAAGGAGTTTGTTTATGGAGAATCAACCTTCAACCTTAGAAAATTCGGTTACCTATCAATCAAAAGACCTTATCGGTATCATAACGCTCAACAGGCCTCTGAAGCGAAATGCTTTAAATACCCGGGTGTGGGATGCCCTGGACCAGGCCATCGGTATGGCTGGGAAAGACTCCGAGGCAAGGGTTATCATGGTTCGGGGTGAAGGAAAATCCTTTTGCGCCGGTCTGGACCTGAGCCCGGAAAATGAAATTTTCGCTTCGTTTAACAAGCCGCCCGATGCATCTCAAAAAGTTTGGTTTTTTAAAGAAGTAACCCGCATACAGAAAATCCACACGCGTCTTGAAAAGATTCCAAAACCCACCATTGCGGTGATCCAGGGATATTGCCTGGGGGCGGGACTTGAATTGGCGTTATGCTGTGACATTCGCATGTGTGAACGGAAAACAGTCTTTGCCCTGCCGGAACCCAAACTGGGGATCATAACGGATGTGGGAGGCCTTCAACGATTGCCGAAAGTTGTGGGAAAAAGTCACGCCAGGGAAATTGCATTTCGAGGGAACCGTTTTGACGCGGACCGGGCAGAACATATCCAGCTGGTCAACCATGTTTACGATGATCCCGAGACCCTTGAAAAAAGGGCAAAGGAAATGGCGGAAGAAATCGCCGGAAATCCGCCGCTGGCTGTGCAGGGTGCCAAAGAGGTCATGTGTTTTGATGAGGAGGCCAGTCTGGAAGAATCCCTTCATTACAATGCGGCCCGATCCAGCATGATTATCCCTTCGAAGGATCTCTTTGAGGCGGTTTCAGCGCGTCTGCAAAAACGTAAAGGCAATTTCACGGGTGAATAATGAGAATTTTCATTTTGATTTTTACTTTGCTTTTCCTGTAAAGTGAACGTTTTTAGACAGCCTGTTCACGCCAAATGCGTGATTTTTGTTTAGCGAGGATCATATGAAGCAGATTAATGTTGGGATTATTGGATTTGGAACTGTGGGTGCCGGGACTTATGAGGTGCTGATCACAAACCGGGAGATTATCAAAAACCGGGTTGGGGCCCGAGTGGTCGTACGAAAAATTGCGGACCTGGATATGGAGACGGATCGCGGAATTTCAGAAAAACCAGGGGAGCATATCCTGACCACCGATGCCATGGATATCATTCTTGATCCTGAAATCCATGTGGTTGTAGAGTTGATGGGGGGTGTTACAAAAGCCAGAGAGTTCATTTTAAAAGCCATGGAACACGGCAAGCATGTGGTGACGGCCAATAAGGCCCTGCTGGCGGAATTCGGATGGGAAATCTATGCTGCGGCTGAACGTTACGGGGTCAGTCTGGCCTTTGAGGCTAGCGTCGGCGGGGGTATTCCCATTATCGGTGCGCTGAAAACCGGGCTTTCCGGCAACCGGATTCAGACTTGTATGGGTATTCTGAACGGGACTTCAAACTATATTCTTACCCAAATGGCCCGCGAAAACCTGTCTTTTGAGCGTGCCGTGGAAGAGGCCGTAGCCCTGGGTTTTGCGGAAGATCCCCCCACGCTGGATGTGGACGGAACCGACGCGGCTCACAAACTGGCCATTATGATCTCAATCGCCTTTGGCAGCGCCATTGATTTTGATCATGTATTTCGAGAGGGAATTGTTGCCATAACCCCTGATGATATCCGCTTCGCCCGAGAATTCGGGTATCATATCAAGCTGCTGGCCATTGCCAAGGATCTTGGAGATCAACTGGAGGCGCGGGTTCATCCGGTCATGATTCCCAAAAGTCATATTCTGGCCAATGTTCATGAGGCCTTTAATGCCATTTTTCTTGAAGGGGATTTTGTGGGTCCCACCCTCTATTACGGCCTTGGCGCCGGCCGAAGGCCCACCGGTAGTGCCGTGGCCTCCGACATTATCAGCCTGGCCAGGGATATGGTCATGGGAAAACGCGGCATGGTTCCGCCTCTGGCTCATGTGCAGCCGCCTGAGAAGGGAGTTTCCATTCAGCCCATGGATGAGCTGATGACGTCCTATTATTTCAGGGTCTCGGCGCTGGATACCCCCGGTGTTTTGTCGACCATTTCCGGGATCCTTGCGCAAAACGGCATCAGCATATCTTCGGTGATTCAGAAAGGGAGGGATCAGAAGGGGTCTGTTCCCATTGTCATGCTGACCCACGAAGCCCGGGAAAGCCAGGCGCAAAAAGCAATCCAATTGATTGATCATCTCGATGTGGTAACCCACAAGACAGTGGTGATTCGCGTGGAAGGAAACCAACTATGAAAAATGAGAAGCAAACCGCAACGAAATACATCCTGCTGGTTGGTGACGGTATGGGGGACTATCCGTTACCCCAGCTGGACGGTAAAACGCCCCTGGAGGCGGCCCGTACCCCGAACATGGACCGTATCGCCGCTTGCAGGATCGGGCTTGCCACGACCATTCCCGAGGGTCTGGAGCCGGGCAGTGATACGGCCAATTTGTCGCTTATGGGCTACGATCCCGCCACATACCATACGGGCAGGGGGCCCTTTGAAGCGGCCAGCATGGGTATCCGTCTGGGGGAAAAGGAGGTGGCCTTTCGGATGAACCTGGTCTCCCTGGATCGAAAATCAGACCAGGAAATGGTCATGGTGAGCAACACGGCCGGAGGTATTACCACGGAAGAGGCCGGAATTCTTGTGGAAAGCCTGAAAAAGAACATGACCGTGCCGGGGGGGCACCTTTACCCGGGGGTTGCCTACCGCCACCTTCTGGTGTGGGACGGGGGGCCTGAAAGTGCCGAGACCATCCCGCCCCACGATGTTCAGGATCAGAACATGGCCACCTATCTGGACCCACAAAGTGAGGACCCGATTGTGGCAATTACCCGGCGCTCGTGGCCTTTTCTGGAAAACCATCCCGTTAATCTGTCCCGCGAGAAAAAGGGCCTTCTTCCGGCCAACTCCATCTGGTTGTGGGGACAGGGGAAGCGATTGAATGTCCCCCTTTTCAAGGAAATGTTCGGTCTCAGCGGGGGCGTGATTTCGGCGGTTGACCTGCTCAAGGGCATCGGCGTTTACGCAGGGCTCAAGATTATTGACGTGGAGGGGGCCACCGGATATCTGGACACCAACTATATAGGAAAAGCAACGGAGGCCTTAAACGCCTTAAATGAGCTGGATTTCATGTTCGTTCACGTGGAAGCCCCGGATGAGGCCAGTCACGAGGGAAGCATTTCCAAAAAGATTCAAGCCATCGAGGACTTTGATGAAAAAGTGGTGGGCACGGTCCTTAAGGGTATGGAAAAATTTGAAGACTACCGAATCCTGGTGGCCGCGGATCATTTCACCCCCATATCCATCAAAACCCATAGCACAGACCCCACCCTGTTTGCATGGGCCCATAAACAGGAACTGGCAAAAGAAAACGGAAACATCCGGTTCACGGAGCGCTTTGCCAAGGGCTCAGGGCTTCATTATGAAAAAGGTTATGAACTGATGCCCGCCTTCTTGGGACAATCATAATGATTTCGACCGAATCCCTTGACAGGCGCAATGGTTTTGACTTATTTTCGGTAAAAAAATAAATCGAAGGAGAAAAAAGAATGAAAATACTGTTTTTTGGACCCAATGGAAGCGGCAAAGGTACCCAGGGCGCAATCGTCAAAGACAAATACGGTATCCCTCACATTGAAACGGGCGTTATTTTCAGGACCAACATCGGCCAGGGAACCGACCTGGGGAAAGAAGCCAAGGGCTATATCGACAGGGGAGAACTGGTTCCCGATAGCATTACCATCCCCATGATCCTGGACCGCCTGAAACAAGATGACTGCAAAGATGGTTGGCTGCTGGATGGCTTTCCACGGAATCTCACCCAGGCACAGGAGTTGGACAAGGCGCTCAAGGAAGCGGGCATTACCCTGGATATTGTCATTGATATGAAGCTGGATCGCCAGATTGCCAAAGACCGCATCATGGGCCGCAGGCTTTGCGTCAATGACAACAATCATCCCAACAATATCTTCATCGATGCCATCAAACCCGATGGTGATAAATGCCGGGTGTGTGGCGGAGACCTGAAAACCAGGGATGACGATCAGGATGCGGACGCCATTGATCAACGGCACAATATCTACTATGACACGGAAACGGGTACCACGGCCGGACTGCTGTTTTACCAAGACGTTTCCGCTAAAAATGACGGCGTCCCCAGAATTGTCGACCTGGATGGCAAAAACGCTTTGCCGGAAGTTTCCGCGGAATTGATGGACAAACTGGACGCGTAAAAAGCTCGCGATCCCTGAAATAAATGCTGCAAAAAGTAAGGAGGGGCCCACCCGGAAGGGGGGGCCTCTTTTTTTGTGCGACCATCCGCACAAAACGCTCTGCTTCATGCGCTTTATCTGGTTGCTTTTATCCAAAAAAAGCCCTTGACAAAAACCTCCATATTTAAACATAGTGGATATTTGTAAGCTGGGTTCAGAATTGGGAGGTTAGGTCAAGGAAATTTCCATAAACTCACATGAGGAGGCGCCGAATGAAAGAGGAAAAGGAATTTTATGAAAGGTTGGAAAGGAAAGGGATCTCACGAAGGGATTTCATGAAGTACTGTGGTGTGGTCACAGCTACCATGGGTCTTTCTTCTTCCTTTATCCCCCAGGTTGCGGAAGTCTTCGCAGCACCCAAACAACGGCAGCCGGTCATATGGCTGCACCTTGGGGAATGCACCGGCTGTTCCGAAGCCACTATCAGGACCATGTATCCCTGGATTGACGAGTTGGTCCTTGAAATTCTGGATATCGCCTACCATGAAACCATCATGGCGGCTGCGGGGCACCAGGCTGAAGATGTGCTGCATGCCGCAGCCAAGAAATACAAGGGAAAATATATCTGCGTGGTGGAAGGGGCCATCGCTACCAAGTACAATGGCGGCTATGGCAAAATCGCCGGCCGTCCTTTCATGGACGTCGCCAAAGAAATCGTGCCCAATGCCGCGGCCACGGTCTGTATCGGAACCTGTTCCTCCTTCGGGGGCATCCAGGCGGCCAAACCCAATCCAGGCGGATACAAAGGTGTCAGCGATGCTCTGGGCGTCAAAACCGTCAATATCCCCGGCTGCCCCCCCAACCCCATCAACCTGGTGGGTACCATTGTCAACTTCCTGCTGCTGGGCAAATTGCCTGCCCTGGATGATCTGGGAAGACCCACTTTCGCCTATGGCAAAAGCATCCACGATCAGTGTCCCAGGAGGTCCCATTACGAAAATGATGAATTTGTGGAAACGTTCGGCTCGAAAGAAGCCGCCATGGGATACTGCCTGTTCAAAGTGGGTTGTAAAGGCCCGGATACGTACAACAACTGTGCCACTGCCAAATTTAATGACGGCACCAGCTGGCCCGTTGAAGCGGGACATCCCTGTATCGGCTGCAGTGAGCCTCAGTTCTGGGACAAAATGACCCCGTTCTTTGAAGAAAGCAAGTAACCGGAACGACCGTTAGGTTCTGAATGAAAAAATACTCTTAGGAAAAGAGAGGAGAAAATATGGGCAAGAGAATTATCGTCGATCCGATTACCAGAATAGAGGGTCATTTAAAAATCGAAGCTGAAGTTTCAGGCGGAAAGGTGGTCAATGCCTGGAGTTCCGCACAGATGTTTAGAGGTATTGAAATCATATTACAGGGAAGAGACCCGCGGGATGCACCCCTTTTCGTACAACGGTCTTGCGGGGTCTGCACCTACACCCATTACCTGTCATCCATGAGGGCCGTGGAAGACGCTGTGGGCGTCACCATTCCCAAGAATGCGCGCATCATGCGAAACCTGCTTCATGGTGCCCAGTTCCAGCAAGACCATATCACCCACTTCTATCAGTTGCATGCGCTGGACTTTGTGGATGTGGTGGATGCTCTCAAAGCCGATCCCAAGAAAACAGCTGCCCTGTCCGATAATGTGAGCAATGATCCCCATGGCGGGACCGCTTACTTCAAACAAGTGCAGCAAAGAATCAAAACCTTCGTGGACAGCGGCCAGTTGGGTCTTTTTTCCAACGGTTACTGGGGAAGTTCCGCATACAGGTTGCCCCCGGAAGCCAACCTCATGGCGGCAGCCCACTATATTGAAGCCCTTCGGATTCAAGCGAAGATTGTCCGTATGCATGCCATTTTCGGTGCCAAGAATCCGCATCTCCAGGCATTGGCCGTGGGCGGTATGACCAGCGTGAGGGACTTGAGCCCTGACCGCATTGCCGAGTTCCTCTATATCTGGAAACAGGCCCAGGATTTTGTACGCAATGTCTATATTCCCGACCTGGTGACCATTGCCTCCTTCTACAAGGATTGGGGGGCCATCGGTGGGACCAGCAACTTCCTGTGCTGGGGTGATCTGCCCATGAGCGAAAAAGAGCCCGAAAGCCTCTTTTTGCCTCGCGGGGTCATCATGAAACGCGATCTCAAGGGCGTCAA
>JAERTK010000293.1 GCA_016844935.1 Desulfobacteraceae bacterium
GGTTTATCGTTGGGGTGGGGATGCTGGACCTGAACATGGTGGAATACTACAATCAAACCAAAGCATCCGTTACATTGAGTGATCTCTTTATCGGTATTGTTCAGAGTGCGGTCTTCGGCGTACTGGTGGCCCTTGCCGGCTGTCTGCGGGGAATGCAGTGCGGCAGGAGCGCCTCCGCCGTGGGGGATGCCACCACCTCCGCCGTGGTAACCGGCATTGTCGCCATCATCGTCGCCACTGCCATCATCACGGTCATCACCAATGTACTGGGAATCTAATGCTTTTAAGAAAGACCAAAACAGATAAGCAAAATAGACATTCAGGAGACCCATAAACAATGAACGGAAAGGCAAGCAAGACCCTTATCGGTGCGTTTGTGGTGGGTTCGGTGGTTCTCATTGTGGCCGGCCTCATGGTTTTCGGTGGTGGAAAGTTCATGAAAAAGACACAGGAATTTGTGCTCTTTTTCACGGGCTCCGTAAAGGGTTTAAGTGTCGGAGCACCGGTGCTTGTGGGCGGGGTGAAAATCGGTTCGGTAAAAAGCCTCAGCATTGAGTACAACCCCAAGACCCTGATTTTTTATGTGCCCGTCATCATTGAAGTCCAACCGAACAAAATACGCTTGATCAAAGGCAAACGCATACCTTTGGACAAGATGGTGCCGCTGCTCATTGAACGGGGTCTCAGGGCTCAGCTGACCATGGGCAGTCTGATCACGGGCCAGCTCATCATTGAACTGGATTACTATCCGGATACCCCGGTGAAACTCGTGGGTCTCAACAAAGAATACCACGAAATCCCAACCATTCCATCGACATTTCAGGCTATTTTCGACACACTCAGGAAACTGCCCCTTGAAGAGACCCTGAAAGGGCTCATATCCGCTGTCAAAGCCCTCGAAAAGGTTCTTAAATCCCCGGAAATCCCGGAGATAATCCATTCCGCTAACCTGGCGCTGGCAGATGCCCGTAAATTGATCAATGATGTGGACATCCGTGTGGCGCCACTGGCGGAGAGCGTGGATGATACGTTAGCCGAATACAAGAAAATTGCCACCCATGTAAACGCGCAGGTGGACCCCCTGATGGAAAATGCCAATAAGACCGTAAAGGATGCCCGTAATCTGGTCGGAAACTTGGATAAAAAACTGGAAACCCTCGCCACGAAAATCGCGAAAGGCCTTGAAGCTTCCCAGAAGACCATGGAGGAGGCCAGAGAAACGTTGAAAATTTTTCAGACTCGACTGGGTAAGGATTCTCCACTTTTGAACCAACTGGATAATACCCTTCGGGAATTCTCAGAAATGGCGCGCTCCATCCGATCCCTGGCCAATTACCTGTCGCGTCATCCCGAAGCCCTGCTCCGGGGGAAAAGCGGATCTCAGAGGAGGTAAGATCATGCACCATTCGTTTCCTTTTGTAAAAACCCTGGCATTCATCATATTATGCCTCTGGCCCTTGGGATGCGCCACAAGCCCGCCTACCAAATTCTATTTATTGAGCCCGCTGCCCGCCCCGAGCCTTGAAACAGGGGATACGCAAACCCAACAGCTGACAACCATCCGCGTGGATGCCGTTGTCATCCCGGGCTATCTGGATCGGGATGAAATTGTCACCCGGGTGAGCAAAAATGAAATTCATCTGGCCGATCTCAACCAGTGGGGGGCGCCCCTGCGGGACAACCTCACCAACATACTGGCACTGAACCTCTCCCGCCTGCTTCCGGCGAAGGGTTTCGCAATTTTCCCTTTCAAATGCCCATCTCCGGTGGATTACCAGCTCAGTGTTGAAATCGTTCGAATGGACGGGCGCCTGGATGGGGATGTGCATCTGACAGCACAGTGGTCAATCCTTCGAGGCAACAAGAACAATATTATGGTCACCCGTAAATCGCGTTTCAAAGCATCCAAGGCGCCCACTGATTACGACGAACTGGTAGCGGCCCAAAGCCGTTTAGTTGAGGCTTTAAGCCGTGAAATAGCCAAAAGTATTCAGGCACATCCTTAATTTTATGCCATTATCCGTGCAGCTAAAGCCATGTTGAAAAAGACGCCCGCCATCACCACGAAAAACCTTGAAATCGCTTATGGCGATTTCGTGATTCAACGGAACTTGAGTTTTACCGTTAATCGTGGGGAAATTTTTGTACTCATGGGGGGCAGCGGCTGCGGTAAAACCAGCGTCATGCGCTGCCTGACCGGACTCAAAGCGCCAGCAAAGGGCCAGGTTTTTCTAAGCGGTGTCAGTTTGTGGGAAACGGGACAGGCGGTGAGAGATCAAATGGCCAGTAACATCGGCATCGTTTACCAAAGCGGAGCGCTTTGGAGTTCCATGACCCTGGCTGAAAATGTGGGGCTGCCCCTGGGGGAATTCTTCGACCTTACCCCCCGGGAAATAAGAGAACTCTCCTCTTTAAAACTGGCCCTGGTGGGACTCGCAGGCTTTGAAGATTACTACCCTTCCGAAATCAGCGGCGGCATGCGAAAGCGGGCGGGGGTGGCCCGGGCACTGGCCCTGGATCCCGAATTCCTCTTCTTCGACGAACCCTCTGCCGGCCTAGACCCCGTGACCTCCTCCCTGCTGGACGACCTCATTCTGGAACTTCGGGACAGTCTGGGCGCCACCATGATCCTGGTGACCCACGAACTGCCCAGCATTTTTTCGGTGGCCGACAACTGCGTATATCTGGATGCGGAAACCAAAACAATGATTGCCAGCGGAGACCCCAGGCACCTGAAAACAGATTGCGAAGATCCGAAGGTACACGCTTTTCTAACCCGGGGCGGAAAGAACAAGACGGGATAGGAGCCGGTTGTCGGTTGACGGCTTAAAGGTATTTACGAACCGTAAAGGAATAAAGGAGGATTATGATGCGAAAGATAATTTTTTGGGCCACACTAATTTTCTTCGGAACAACCATTATCGCCGGACTGATCCCATCCCGGGTGGATGCGAAAACCCGATTTGTCACCGTCGGTACAGGCGGCATCACGGGGGTGTATTATCCCACGGGCGGCGCCATCAGCAAAATGATCAACAAGAAGCGGAAGAAATACGGTATCCGCTGCACCGTGGAATCCACGGCCGGGTCCGTCTTTAACGTCAACGCCGTCATGGCGGGGGATCTCGATTTCGGCATCGTTCAGTCCGATCGCCAGTACCAGGCGATCCATGGGATGGCAGAATGGAAAGCCGCAGGACCCCAGAAGGACCTGAGGGCCGTTTTCAGCATCCATCCGGAAGCCGTTACCCTGGTGGCAGCCGAGGATGCCGGTATAAAAACCATCAAGGATCTTCGGGGAAAACGGGTCAACATCGGAAATCCCGGTTCCGGACAGCGGCAGAATTCCATTGACGCCCTGTCGGCAGCGGGTATCGATTATAAAAAGGACCTTCACGCCGAACAGGTAAAAGCTTCCGAAGCAGCCGGTCTTCTGCAGGACGGCCGCATCGACGCTTTTTTCTATACTGTGGGGCACCCCAGCGGCGCCATCAAGGAAGCCACTGCGGGAAACAGGAAGGTAGGGATTGTTCCCATAACAGATACCACGACCCTTCTTGACCGATACCCCTATTATGCGCCTGCGGCCATTCCCGTCAAATTCTATCCCGGGGCCATAAACGATAAAGATGTTCCCACATTCGGCGTCAAAGCCACCTTCGTCACCTCATCCAAGGTTCCGGATGAAATAGTCTATGCCATAACCAAGGAAGTGTTCGAAAACCTGGATCAATTCAAGAAGCTTCACCCGGCCTACGAGGTCCTGACTGCGAAAGGGATGCTCCAGGGGCTTTCCGCACCCATCCATCCGGGTGCCATGAAATACTACAGGGAAAAGGGGTTGTTAAAATAGCGTTTCAGGGCTCTGCCCGCTTCAATCTCATTTTCTGGGACAAAATCACGAGGCAATAAACAGCCAGGCCCAGGGAAAAGAAATAATATTTCAGTGCCATGTCAACCTGGAAAAAGGCAGTAATAGCACCGGGATGGAAGAGGATGAAGGCCGCCCCCACCAGAAAGGGCATTTCATACCACCGGTTTCGGGTCAGGCACCACCCCTGGGCGAAACATTCAAAGGCCGACATGCCCACCAGCGCCATGACAAAAATCAGAAGCGCCTGAGGCCAGCTGCTGATGCCATAAAGGATCAGGTCGGGATTAAAAACGAACATAAAGGCAATGCAGGAGGTCCTTATGTCATATAAAAACCCCTGTATGCCGGTGGGGATGGGTTCGGATTCCGCAATGGCGGATGCCGCATAGGCGGCAAGACCCACCGGCGGCGTATCGTCGGCCAATATGCCGAAATAAAAACAGAACAGATGCGCTGCCATCAAAGGAATGACATAATCGTATAGGCCTCCCACTTCAACGATGATCGGCGCGGTCAAGGACGCCATGACAATATAGGTGGCGGTTGTGGGCAAGCCCATGCCGATCATGAGGCTTGCAAAAGCCGTGATGAGCAGTAACAGGAAGATGTTCCCTCCGGAAAGATATTCGACAACACCTGAAATCATCCCTCCGATCCCCATGTTCACCACACCCACGATGATTCCGGCGCAGCCGCAGGCAAGCGCCACCGCCATCATATTCCTGGAGCCTTGGACAAACCCGCTCAAAATAATTCCAAAGCTATGCTTGATGGCCTTTTTGACGCTTTTTTGTTCTTGTATGGCCTTTTTAATCTCCTGGTAAAAAATGACCGGGAAAAGGAGCAAAATAGACTTGAAAGCCGCCATTTCAGGGGAATGCCGCAGCCAGATCAGTTCATACAAAAGCATCCCCAGGGGAATCAAATAGTGGATGCCGCCCTTGAGGGTGTGAAAAAAACGGGGGATATCGGGTGGTGAAAGTCCTTTGATGCCCAGCTTGGACGCTTCCAGGTGCGTAATGCAAAACAGCCCGAAATAAGACGCCAAGGCCGGTATGGCGGCAGCTTTCACCACTTCCAGATAGGGGACGTTCACATATTCGGCAATAATAAATGCGGCCGCACCCATGATGGGGGGCATCAACTGGCCATCCGTACTGGCCGCCACTTCAATGGCCGCCGCCTTTTTCGCGGGGTAGCCGATTTTTTTCATGAGCGGGATGGTAAAAGGCCCGGTGGTCACAATATTGGCGATGCTGCTTCCGGACACCATGCCCGTTGCGCCGCTGGCCATGACGGCGGCTTTTGCAGCTCCCCCTTTGTATCGGCCCAGGAAAGCGAGGGCCAGACGGGTAAAAAACAGCCCCGCACCCGCTTTGTCCAAAAGGGCACCCAAGAGTACAAACAGGTATACGATGGAACATGAAACGCCTAAAGGTATTCCGTATATGCCCTCGGTTGAAAGTGAAATATTGCTCAGGTAGCGACTCAGCGAAACACCCTTGAATGCCAGCAAATCCGGCATATGGGGCCCCGCAAACGCATAACCGGTAAATAGGAGAGCAATAACGGGGAGCGCCGGACCGATGATCCGCCGGGTGGCTTCAAGCAATAGTACAACCAGGATGCTGCCCACAACCAGATCCCGCGCTGTGGGAATGCCAGCCCTCATGGCAATCCCCTCATAATCTAAAACGATATAAAGAGAGGCTAAGACGCCAGCAACGGCCAACCCATAATCCATGGCCGGAATACGATCCTTGATGGAAAGGAAAGAACAAAATCTGATGGTTTTCTTAAGGCATGGACTCACCAAAAAAAGAAGGGCCATGGCGAAAGCGAGGTGAATCGCTCTTTCCTTGGTGCTGTCGATAATGAGGAAACAGGGAAGCGATAGTTGAAAAAGCGCCCACAATACGGCGATGCCGGAAACCAGATAGGCTTCAAGGGAGGACAACTCCCGTATGAAACCACTTTCTGCTCTTAACAATTCTTCAGCGGATTTGTCTTTTCCCATCGCCCTTCAGTTTGCGTCTGATCATCAGATAGCCCCCGACGATGAAAACCAACCCCACGACGAAAACCACGTTATTGTCGCTGCCCATACCGTATGCCACACTTGACACCCCCAAGATACAGATGATGATGGCTATGGTTTTTTCGAATTTTATTCCCATGAACTTGAATACAAAAAAAAGACACCCTTTCCAACGAAAAAGTGCCTTTATTGATTTCTCTAGCGATTGCAGCGTTTCAGATCATGTTCCGGAAACACCGGCAACCTTTGGTTTGTTTGTGGGCCTTGGTCGCTTTCTTTGGGGCCTGCGTGCCCTCGATCCTTTCCCCGAACGTCGTTTTGCGGCCTGGAAAGACGCTTTTTTCCCACCACGGGGTTCCCTTCTGTCGGAAGGCCTTTTAGGAGGGGGCGGCGGAACAGTCAGCAACGCTTCATCCGGTTGCTCGCAAACAAGGGGATTTCCCAGATACTCCTCAATGGCCGGGATGTAAAATGAATCGTCCTCACAGGCAAAACTCACCGAAATTCCAGCGGCACCGGCACGACCCGTACGCCCGATGCGGTGCACATAGTCCTCAGGATCCTGGGGCAGGGTAAAATTGATGACGTGGCTGATCCCTTCCACATGCAGACCGCGCGCCGCGACATCCGTTGCCACCAGAACGCGAACATGCCCTTTGCGGAAATTCTCGAGCGTTTTGATCCGCTTGTTCTGGGGCACCTCTCCGGACAGAATGGCGCAATTGATCCGGTACCGCTGCAACCGTTCCGACAAGCGACGTGTCTGATCGCGCCGATTAACAAACACCAGGACCCGCTCCAGCTTCTGCCCGACAATCAGGTTCAATAACAGTGCGAACTTTTCTTCAGTGGTAACAATATAGACCAGTTGTTTCACCGATTCCGCAGCCACATGCTCCGGTTCAATCTCCACATGAACCGGGTTTTTGGTCCACTGCTCGGCCAGACGTTCCACCTCAGGCTTCAATGTGGCACTGTAAAACATGGTTTGACGCTCGTTTTTATGGGGGGTGCTATAGACGATCTTTCTGACATCGGGAATAAACCCCATGTCAAGCATACGATCAGCTTCGTCAATGACCAAGATTTCAACCTTGCTAAGATGCAGGATTTTCTGGCGCTGAAAATCAAGCAAGCGACCCGGCGTTGCCACCATGATATCGATGGGTTTTTTGAGGAGCACCTGCTTTTGTTTATCGTATTGCATACCACCCAGTATGGACTGAATTCGAAACCGGGTGTACTTCCCGATGTCGCGGGCATCCTTTTCAATCTGCAACACCAGTTCCCGTGTCGGCGCAATAATCAAAACCCGAGGTGTTCCCGAAGGGCGTTTTCCCTTAATGGGTTTCTTGATAAGATGCGAATAGATATTAATGAGGAATGCAGCGCTCTTACCGGTTCCCGTCTGTGCTTTCCCGGTAACATCCGACCCGGACAGGGCCTTTGGGAGAATCTCCGCCTGAATCGGTGTGCAATATTCGAAACCCAGATCCGAGATGGCGTGCATAATGGTCGAGGACAGTCCGAGGTCATGAAAGCGAACCTTTCCTTCCACCTCGGGAACCACAAACCGGGAGACCTGCCAGGGCGGTCGGGGCGTTTTTTTACCAGAGGGTTTGGACCCGACTTTCGGTATTCCGCTTTTTCCCCCCTTTGGAGAAATGTCTTCCGGGGATTTGGCCGGATCCTTCAAGACCGGTGCCGGTTTATTCGGAATGGATTTACCTGCCGACGGCTCAGAAAGCGTTTTGGTTGTAGACGTTTTTGGGGGAACAGCACTTTTGAGGAGGGTATGAACTGCTTGAACTAGGTTTTTTATCAACAATTTTTCCTTTCACGACAACACCCTGTTGACAATCACGGGCATATGAACGGTTAATATTAACATTGAACCGGAAAGAAGGGCTCAGATACCGGTGATCGAATAAAAAACCACCCCATTTTCACGCCGATACCTGAAATCCCTTCCATCAGATTTGATTTACCAGGGGACGGGATAAAGACTTCTGTTTACGAAGGTCCTATTCGTTGGCTGTGGACGTCACATCGCTTTGAGGATCGTCCGAATCCAGGTCCATCATTTTTTCTTTCAGCAACGCACCCAGACTACTGGTGGCCTTTTCCTGGTTATTCACATAATTGGTGTAGACCTTCTTCTCAGGACTTTCCTGAAGCTTTCGGATGGAAAGCCCGATCCGTTTATCTTTCTGGGAAACATTCACAACCTCAGCATCAAGCTCATCACCAACCTGAAAATCCTTTAATTCTTTTGCACCCTGCTGGCCCTTGGGAAGTTGGGAAACATGGATCAACCCTTCAATACCTTCCTCCAACTCAACGAAAAGACCAAAATCCGTAATATTGGTGACCTTGCCCGAAACCCGCGTGCCGGGTTTATACTTTTCGGGAATTTCATTCCATGGATCGGGTGTCAGATGTTTGATGCCGAGGGAAAAATGCTCATTCTCCTTATCGATACGAAGAATCACCGCTCTGACATCATCCCCCTTCTTGTAAAGCTCGGAAGGGTGTTTGATCTGCTTGGTCCAGGAAATATCCGAGATATGAACCAGACCGTCAATGCCCTTGTCAATACCCACGAAAACGCCGAAATCCGTGATATTCTTAATCTTTCCTTCGATAATGGCGCCGATGGGATACTCCTCTGTGATAACATCCCAGGGGTTCTGCTCAAGCTGTTTCACGCTCAGGGAGATCCGTTTTTTGGCCACATCCATGCTTAAGACCATGGTTTCAACCGTGTCGCCCACGCGAAAGAGCTCCGAAGGGTGCATGACTTTCCGCGTCCAGGACATTTCAGAAATATGAACAAGCCCTTCCACGCCCTCTTCCAACTCCACAAAGGCACCATATTTTTTCAGTGTCGCAATCCGTCCGGGGATTTTGGCTTCCACGGGGTATTTGTCTTCTATGCCGGTCCACGGGTCTGCAGTCAACTGTTTGATGCCGAGAGATACGCGTTCCTTCTCCCGGTCAAAACTCAAAACCTTCACCGTAATTTTGTCGCCAATCTGGTATAATTCCGAAGGGTGTCCGGTCTTACTCCAGGCGATGTTGGTCACGTGGACAAGGCCGTCAATCCCACCCAGGTCGATAAATAGACCATAATCGGTAATGTTGGTGACGGCGCCGTCAACCACAGCACCCTCCTCCAAGTTCTCAAGCACTTTTTCTCGCAGAGCCGCTCGCTCCACTTCCAGAACAGCCCGTCGGGACAATACGATGTTTCCCTGCCGTCTTTCATATTTAATAATCTTGAAATCATGCTCAACGCCCACCAGGGTATCCAGATCCTTTACCGGCCGCAGATCGGCCTGGGAACCGGGCAAAAAAGCCTGAAGGCCCACATCCACTGAAAGGCCCCCTTTCACCCTGGAAATAATCTTGCCCTTGATGGTTTCATTATCTTTGTAGGCTTTTTCAATGTCATCCCATATTTTGACCCGCGCAGCTTTCTCCTTGGACAAAACGATGTTACCATCTTTGTCCTCTTTGCGCACCAGAAGGACTTCCACCGTGTCGCCCACCTGTGCGGTGAGGTTGCCCTCAAGATCCTTGAATTCGTTGATACGGATTTGTCCTTCCGATTTGTACCCAATGTCCACCAGCACGAATTCATTGTCAACCTGGACAATTTCGCCGCTGACGATTTTGCCTTCCTGGATACTCTTCAAGCTTTCTTCGAACATCTCCATGAAGGAACGTTCATCCTCGGCTTCCGACTCGCTTTCGCTGGAATCAAGCACCAGTTCCTCTGTAACACCATTCTTGTCTTCCATAATGGCGTCATCTGTGTTTTCGGTTTCTAAAGATCCACTCTCGGACATTTCGTCTGTTCCTTTGCTCATCAACTTACATACCCCCGGTTTAATTAAGATTTTTGATTTTCATCAAACAATCATCCAAAAAACAAGGGCACCCCGTGTCAACGCACCAAGATGCCCCGCATCAATCATTCAAAAAATCCAGTTCTAAAGATTTTCGACCTGCTGCAATCATTCTTCCACAGGTCATTGGTAAATTTCTTCGACGTCAAAACACACTCAACCACCTTCATCAAGGTATTTGATTTCAGGTGGGCAGGATGGTGAAGAGACAAAAAAGGCGAGGTCTCTTCATGGTTCAACAACTTAAATGAGGTTTATCCTCTGATCAAAAACATCCACTAAATTAAACATATGAGACTGAATGTCAACAAAAAACCAATACACCCATGGGAAAACACCCTCCGCTGCAAAAAAACGGATAGGATCTCGCCCTTGCTTTTATTATTCTTGCGTTACAGGCGGGGATGGTTATTGTGATGTTTAATCTTGAAAAGCCAAATACACTATAATGGGTGCAGTGTAAAGTAATAAATACAAAATGCCAAATAAACGCCATACTTTTTTTGCCACCTGTCCCAAGGGTATGGAAGATCTCCTATATCATGAGATGCTTTCCTTGGACATTTCCCATGCAAAGCGGACCCGTTCAGGCGTTTTTTTAAAAGGAGGCCTGAAATCCGCCTATAAAGCCTGCCTCTGGTCCCGTCTTGCCAACCGCGTTCTTTTTCCCCTGGCCCATTTTGAGGCCAAAACACCTGATGATCTGTATGCCGGGATTTATGAGCAGATACGGTGGCATGATCACATGTCCCCGAGGGGAAAAATCGCCGTGGACTTCACAGCGAACCACGCCAACACCTTTCATTCCCACTATGCAGCACTTCGTGTTAAAGACGCGGTCGCCGACCAGTTTCGCGCAGAATTCGGATACCGCCCATCCGTTGACACAGAAAACCCTGACATCCGCATCAATGTTCACATGAAGAATGACCAGGCCCAGATTTCCCTGGATTTGAGCGGCAGCAGTCTTCACAAGCGCGGCTATCGCGCGGAAGGCGGTATGGCTCCCATGAAAGAAAACCTGGCCGCTGCTGTTTTAACCCGGGCAACGTGGCCTGAACTGGCCAAAAGTGGCGCGCCCCTTGTTGACCCCCTGTGCGGGTCGGGAACCCTTCTCATTGAAGGCGCACTCATGGCCCTGGACCGGGCGCCGGGTCTGTTAAGACCCACCTTCGGTTTTCTGAAATGGAAACAGCATGACCGGGCGGCATGGCAGAATTTGCTGGAAGACGCAGAAACTCGCGCGGGAACAGGGACTCAAAAGAGCTCCCGGGTATTTTTCGGTTTTGACAAGGATCCCGACATCATTAGGCAAGCCCGGTCCAATGCAGTCCACGCAGGTGTTGGAGACGTGGTTTCGTTTCAGGTGCAGGATCTCAAAGCCCTTTCGGCCCCTTTAACAAAGGTTCCGGGGTTGCTCATTGCCAACCCTCCCTATGGGGAACGCATGGGCAAAAAGATGAATCTTGAAAACCTCTACAAAACCCTGGGGGATCGCCTGAAACTGCACTATAACGGCTGGAAGGCCGGCGTATTTACCGCTTCTCCCGACCTTGCAAAAAAAATGGGCATCCGCGCCAGAAAACAATACCATCTTTTTAACGGTCCCATTCCCTGCAAACTTCTTAATTTTGACATTGGGGAAGAATGGGTCATGCACGAAAGGCGCCCCGGTCGCCCTCTGTCAGAAAGAAGAAAAACGCCCGCTCCGGACCCGGGCTCGGAGATGTTTCAAAATCGGCTGAAAAAAAACCTGCGGATTATTGGGAAATGGGCCCGTAAGGAGGGCATCACCTGTTACAGGCTCTATGACTCGGACATGCCCGAATATGCCGTGGCCATTGATGTTTATGAGGATCAATTACATGTTCAGGAATACCGGGCGCCTGCCAGTGTCTCCCCTGAAAAGGCAAAAAAGCGCTTGAAGCAGATTCTGGCCGTCCTGCCCGGAGTTTTACCCGTACCACCTGAAAAAATCATTTTCAAGGTGAGGGAAAGGAAAAGAAAAGAGACACAATATGAAAGATTTGATTCACAGGGCCATTTTTTGGAGGTCAAAGAAGGCGGCCTCAGGTTCCTGGTGAACCTGACCGACTACCTGGACACGGGTCTGTTTTTGGATCAGAGACTTCTGCGGGAGCGGGTGGGAAAAGCATCCTCGGGGAAACGGGTATTGAACCTGTTCTGCTACACCGCAACGGCCACGGTTTCCGCGGCAAAGGGCGGTGCCAACACCACCAAAAGCGTGGACATGAGCAAAACCTACCTCCGTTGGGCAAAAAAAAATCTGGCCCTGAACCGCGTAAATGGACCCGAGCACCAGCTGGTGCGGGCCGACTGCCTGGAATGGATTGCCGCCTGCGGAGACCGCTATGACCTGATTTACCTGGATCCCCCCACTTTTTCCAACTCCAAACGGATGAAAACCTCATTTGACATTCAGCGGGACCACGTACAATTGCTGACCCGGACCTTAGGACTTCTATCCCCTGACGGGGTCCTGATATTTTCCTGCAACCTCCGAAAATTCAAACTGGACAAAAAGAAGCTTTTCCAATGGGACGTAAAAGACATCACCCGCGCCACCATCCCCAGGGATTTTCAGCGGAACCCACACATCCACAAAGCTTTTGAGATCAGAAAATCACCCTGATATCTCCCAAGTCTCCCCACAAAGAGGTTTCGGTAGTATTGCGCCATCAGTTTTTTCTCAGGGAGCGATTCATTTGAGATCTGTCTGACCTGTTTTATGAACAGGCGAAAATCAGGAAGCCCTGAACGCAAGTTTTCAATGAACGTTCCATCCTCAACACGCCAGTATTGGTGAACGAGCATATTGCGAAATCTGGCGAACGGTAAAAGACGGTTTAACAAGTCTCTTGTCATTATCTCGTATTCCCCGGCTTAGACAAAGGTGTCCGTAAAGCCATGAACAGCCACATGCTCTTTTTTTGCCAGGAAATGCTGCAATATTTACCGATAGACGCTGCCATTACGCTGGGGAAGAATTTAAAACTCTTGACGATGTGATGATCCTGCACAATTTTATCATCCGGCATAGCAAGGACAGATTGAATGTCTCCCATCTCAGCAGCCATATCCGATAGATATCCGTTAACTCGGCTATTATGGATCTGCACAAAAAGCCTCCAGCCGTTCCTGATCGAGCAACACCGCCTGCTTTAATAAAACTCATTTACAACAAAACTTCAAAGTCATCCTCATGAAACAGAAACCTCTTCGGAATTCCGGTGAAATCCTTCCGTTCAAATTGATATGCGACATCTTCGGGCGTATTTCCGCCCATTTGACACACCGTGTGAAATGCTTTACTATCTTCATGGAACTCTAATCCGTGCCGTTGTTAAAGGGGGGCCACGATGACCGAAATGCAGCTACTAAATATTGAAAAACAAGCAGCAGCCCTTTCGCTTGATGATCACATCAGATTGATGGAGCTTCTAGCGCGGCAGTTGAAGGTCAAGAACCGAAAATCACGGGCGCAGCACGACTGGTCAGCGCTGTACGGGCGCGGCAAAGGACTTTGGAATGGAGAAGACGCCCAGGCCTACGTGAACAGGATGCGTGAGGGCCGTTGATGCGGCTGAGCCGATATCTGAAAAACATATCATCCATCTTTCTGGATACAGCGCCGATCATTTACTACATTGAAGCCCATGCTGAGTACGGGCCTTTGGTTTCAGAAGCCGTAAAAGATTTCCAGTCCGGCCGGCTGATAGCCTATTCCTCGGTTATTACACTCGTGGAAGCCCTGCCGAAACCGATTTCCATGGGGAACGAATCCCTCGCCAAGGATTTCTCCAATTTCCTTACAACGGGACAAAGCATCACGACCCTTGAAATTACTTCTGAAATTGATCGAGAGGCCGGCAGATTGCGGGGCCGCTACACCTTCCTTAAAACCATGGATGCCATCCAAATCGCAGCAAGCATGGAAGTGAATACGGACGTCTTTTTCACCAATGACGTTCAACTGAAAAAGGTCACGGAAATCCCAGTGTTGGTCCTGAAGGATTTCCTTTGACCGGAGGGGCTTGGTTCTAACTTCGCCCACTTGGACGGAGGAACGAAAAAGAATTCAATTTGAGAAAGAGCGAAAAGTATTAAGCCGATGGGGAGTCTGCATGGTTTAGAGGCCTGAAGGGCCGTGACATACCAGCCCAGGGCAACGCCCTGGGAATAGGTTACAAAGATTATTGAGCCCTGTAAGGGCGTGACAATATAAGAATAAGCTACAGCTAGAAAATTTATGTAACGCCCTTTCAGGGCTGATATTGTTGTTAAATCCTCACCCAGGGCGTTGCCCTGGGCTAATATGTAGTGCCCTTTCAGGGCTGGATCAGAAAGGTATCCATTCAATTGCGATGCAGATCGTGGGCCAAATTAGAACCAAGCCCTACCGGAGCATCCTTCCTTCGGTCCATAAAAGCCTAGGCCCGAAGAGGTTTGGAGTTAGATATACTGTCCCCGGAATTCACGGTGCTTACTTAACTTCCAATGGGGCGTAGTTTGTCTGTGGTGAGCTCAAACCTTATACGCTGAGCGTCTCCAATATTTCATCTTTATTCGTGAAATGTAATCATCGAGATCATCACCAATTACCGACTAGTTCCGATAAATCTTTCTGTGTTCAGAATCTCGATAACGTTCTGCCTTTCAGGCTCACTGAGTGCCAAAGGAGGAACCGTTGGTTCCCCAACGGTGTCCGGGGCTGGTTTGTCCGGCCTTTCGATATGCCGATAAAAAGTTGCTCGGGG